>JANMDL010000451.1:0-8246 GCA_031376295.1 Chitinophagales bacterium | reverse complement strand
ACGCATTTTTTGAAAACAATGTGGCCCCATCACGCTACGGCATCAAAGGGGTAAATACCGGCTTCGACAGGGTAATACTTACTTACCAGGGTAAGCTGGATACCATTTATGTACAAGTGCCGCTAAGCATCGGGCCTGGCGGTGTTATCCCTGTACGCTGGGTATCTTTTAAAGGCAACCGCACAAGTGCAGGCAACCAGCTAACGTGGACAACAGCTACAGAAGAAAACAACAGCCATTACGAAGTAGAACATAGCGGCAACGGAAGTACTTACACAAAACTTGCCACTGTAAACTCCCCCGGTAATTCCTCCAACCTGCAGACATATCAATACCTGCATGGCATCGCTGCACCGGGTAATCATTACTACCGCATCAAACAGGTTGACAGGGACGGCAATTATACGTACACCGGCGTGGTGCTGATAAAAATTCTGGAGAAGAACAGCAACAGTATTACCATATATCCCAACCCGGCAAAAAACACCGTATTTATCGGGTTTGAAAATACCCCGCCATTACCGTACACCATACAGATGGTTTCGCCGCTGGGCCAGGTTCTGCTTACAAAAACCATTACACAGGCAAGCAATCAGGAAGACCTTGACATCAGCAAACTTCCCAAGGGCTTGTATTACCTTCATATAGCAGATGATAAAAAACGTATGCTGTTTAACAATAAAATAGTTGTGCAATAAAAAGCGTTATGTTATACCAAAAAGGCTGTCTTCAAAAAAGACAGTCTTTTTTTTGTGCTGTTAAGTATACGCCTGATTTTCGATGACTGCATCGTTAACTACCTGATAACATCAACAACACCCACCATCCAACAATCAACGCCCAACAAACAATGAACATCCATCAACGACCACCAACCCACTACTCCATATCCAAAACCGGTCACAAAGCAAACATTTCCCGAAAAAAACGCCATTTATCCCCCCAACTTTATATTTTTGTTACATTCTGTCAGGCAAAAAACCCGCATCAAACAATGAACAACGAAAATGAATACATTATACCGGCCAGGTTCCGTAAAATGGAAAACACCCATATACTGTTTTGGCTGTTAAAAGACATCAGTTGGTGCCTCTCCCTTAAATGGCTGGGTATTGCCATGATTATTCCCACGCTTATTATCGCTGGTGTTATAGCCTGGCGCACCCGCAACCTGGTATCGGAGCTTACGCACAATCTTGCCATTTTTTTCTGGATTACAGCCAATTCCTTCTGGATGGTAACTGAATTTTTTGGCGTGGATGAACATTTAAAGATGTACGCACTCATCCCCTTCTTCCTGGGTGTGTTGCCACTTGTTTATTATTATGCTGTTTATTCGCCCAAAAATTACTTGAAACGCAAAGCAGCACTCGAAAAATCCGGCCATAAAGTACTGCCCATCAACGGGCAGGAAGAGCATCCCAATACAGGCAATGCCGCCCGGGGGTAAGCCCCCTTTCATATTGATTTCGCCAAAAGCCACCCTTGGCCTATCTTTGCCGCTCATTAAAAAGGGGAGATACATTTTTGGGTAACCGGCAGCAGTACTGCTATTAAGCATCCTTGCGTCGCACACTTGTACAGCATCAACCCTTTCATCAACACAATACTTCAACCAATATGTACAGAACTCATACCTGCGGACAATTAAGGATTAGCGACATCACCCAGCCCACTACCCTGGCCGGCTGGGTGCAAACCATTCGCAAATTCGGCAGTATTACTTTTGTTGACCTGCGTGACCGCTATGGCATTACCCAATTGCTGTTTGGCGAAAACCTCAACAAAGAACTGGACGAAAACCCGCTGGGCCGGGAGTTTGTGCTGCAGGTGAGCGGTACTGTGGCCGAAAGAAGCAACAAAAACCCCGGTATGCCCACGGGAGATATTGAAATAAATGTGAGCAGCTTTAAAGTACTGAACAAATCGGCTGTACCGCCTTTTACTATACAGGACGATACCGATGGCGGCGATGACCTGCGGATGAAATACCGTTTTCTCGACCTGCGGCGCAATGCCATTAAACGCAATTTAGAACTGCGTTACTCAGTAAACCGCAGCGCCCGCAATTACCTGCATGAAAACGGGTTTATGGACATTGAAACCCCCTTCCTCATCAAATCAACACCGGAGGGTGCCAGAGATTTTGTTGTGCCAAGCCGCATGAACCCCGGACAGTTTTATGCACTGCCCCAAAGCCCGCAAACCTTTAAGCAACTACTGATGGTAAGCGGCTACGACAGGTATTACCAGGTGGTAAAATGTTTTCGTGATGAGGATTTGAGGGCCGACAGACAGCCAGAGTTTACACAGATTGACTGCGAAATGGCCTTTGTGGAGCAGGAAGATATTTTAAACATGTTTGAAGGCCTGGTAAAACAGATTTTTAAAGACGTTAAAAATATTGACTATACAGATACAGTTGAACGCATGACCTGGGAGGAAGCCATGTGGCAATACGGCAACGATAAACCAGATATCCGTTTTGACATGCGCATTTGTAATTTAAAATTTCCGCAACATACCTTTCCTGCAAAAGAAGATATTTCGGCACTTATTAGCGGCGTTGACTTTAAAGTATTTGACGAAGCAGAAACTGTGCTGGCCATTGCAGTACCGGGCTGCAGCGAATACAGCCGCAAACAAACCGATGAATTAACGGAGTGGGTAAAACGTCCGCAGATAGGCATGAAGGGTCTGGTATTTATCAAGTGCAATGCCGACGGAACTTATAAAAGCAGTGTTGATAAATTTTACCCCGAAGAAAAACTAAAAGCCATTGCTGCAGCAGCCAGTGCCAAGGCTGGTGATTTGATACTGATACTGGCTGGTGCCGAAGAGCGCACCCGCAAAGCCACCAGCGACCTGCGCCTGCACCTGGGGCAAACCCTTGGCCTGCGCAAAGCTGATGAATTCAGGCTGCTGTGGGTACTCGACTTTCCTTTGTTTGAGTATGATGAAGAAGGTAACCGCTGGGTGGCCCGTCACCATCCGTTTACATCGCCCAAACCAACGCAGATAGAAACAATGATCCGCAACAACCCCGTGATAGAAAATGCAGCAGAATACCTCAAACATCCTTATGCATCCATTAAGGCCAATGCTTACGATATGGTGCTTAATGGTAATGAAATAGGAGGTGGCTCCATCCGCATTTACCAGCGGGAACTGCAGGAAAAAATGTTTTCTGCCCTGGGGATGGATGCAGCAGAGCAGCAGCACAAATTCGGTTTTTTACTCGGCGCATTTGAATATGGTGCACCGCCGCATGGTGGTATTGCTTTCGGGTTCGACAGGCTTTGTGCCATCCTTGGCGGCAGCGAAAGCATCAGGGATTTTATCGCCTTCCCAAAAAACAACAGTGGCAGGGATGTAATGCTGGATGCACCATCAGCCATTGACGATAAACAATTTGAAGAGCTGCAGATAAAGCTCGATTTGAAATAATAAAACCCGCGGATACAATGGAGATACCCTACCGCTTCAGGTTGTACAGAATGGCCTGCATTGTCAATCTGCTGGTGATGGGTTGCATACTGTTATTGATGCTGTGGCTTCTCACCAATAAAGGCAGCAGGTTTAATCCCGGCGTATCAATGCTGCTTGCAGTGGCTTTCTTTATCATCAATTACAAAAACGATAAAATAGGGTTGCAGCTTTTTGCACAAGCCCAACAGGGCAATCCCATACCCAAAACACAGCGCAATTCGATTAAAATTTTTTGGATAGTCCAAATCATACTGCAGGCTATTATTGGTTTTCAGCTTTTGGGTACAATAAAAAGATATTTCCTGCTAATAAGTAATGGCGGTCACTCCTATTGGCTTTATTGGCCGGGGCTAATTTCAGACATTCTGGGGTTTTTATGTTTTGTAACAGCAATTATAGCCATAACACAGGTTTGGCCATTTGTTAAATTTATCCACAGGCGCTATATTACTTTAAACAGGTTAAAAAAAACGGGAGAACAGTCTTTACTTGATGCATTTGAGTAATAAAAAAAGCAGTATGGTTTGTAATCAAAAAAAAGTGAATAATGCCTTTAAAGTGGAAAGTATTTAAGATTGTACAAATTACAGCAATTGTAATTTATGCGCCAGTTGTATTGCTGGATATTTTCGGCATATTTACAAAACCTGTTAATAAGAGCGATATCAATGACTTTGTTTTCGGCCAGACAATATTCCTTTTCATTTCCTTAATTTATTGCGGCAATATATTATTCAATTTAAAGTTGCTCACAGTGGTATTTGCAAAAAACCAAGCAGGTACAATCAACAGAAGGTTATCCACCATCCTGCTCATCCTGTTTATGTTGGTAATTATTATATTTACTATAACTTTCGCTGCTGTATTGTATACTAAATTTCTATTATCAAAGGCTTATGCGGCACCCACTGAGCCATTTTTTTTATATTTGCTGCTGTACTTATTTGTATTGATTGTGCCGGGCACTTACATCAGCATCATGCAGGTAAAACTGCTTCGCCTTATCGGCATAAGAAAAAAAGAAGACATCAACAATGTTATTGAAGATATTGGCAGTGTCTGAAACCGCTTTTAACAGTTGAAAAGTTGATGCGGGAATAAATGGTTGCCTTATGCCCGTTGGTATTGAGGATTGGCGATTTGCGATGCATTATAAAAATTGAACAGTTTAGTATCCCGGAAAGTATTCAATTTCTCCTAACTTTATAAAAATTTCATAATATGAAACTCAGCAGACTCTTATCCATTTTACTGGTAACCACCGTTGCAGTTTACTCCTGCAAAAAGTCGGATCCTGACCCCGGCACCACAACCGAGCCGGCTAAAACCATCTTAAATGTGGCTTACGGCACTGATGCCTTACAAAAAATGGATGTGTACCTGCCGGCAGGAAGAACCGCCACTTCTACCAAAGTGATGGTAATGATACATGGCGGCGGCTGGACAAGTGGTGACAAGACAGAATTTAACGCCTTTGTGGATACCATGAAAAGAAGATTGCCCGATTATGCCATTTTCAATATCAATTACCGGCTTTCTGCCAACCCAGTAAATGTTTTTCCCACGCAGGAAAATGATGTAAAAGCAGCCATGGATTTTATTTTTGGCAAATCTGCCGAATACCTTATTTCCAACAAACATGTATTGATAGGTGCAAGTGCAGGCGGCCACCTGGCCATGCTGCAGGCCTACAAGTACAGCACGCCGGTAAAGCCCAAAGCTGTAGTATCGTTTTTTGGCCCCTCCGACTTAACTGATATGTATAATAACCCGGTAGGCGGCAGCGGCTTACTTGCGTTTGGCCTGGCACAGGCGGTTGGCAAAACCCCAACCCAGGATTCAGCACTGTATGCCAACTCCAGCCCGGCAAATTTTATTGGCAGTTCCACAGCTATACCCACTATTCTGCTGCATGGCGGCGCTGATCCATTGGTAAAACCGGTGCAATCAACCATTGTAAGAGATAAATTACTGATGTCGGGTATTGTAAACCAGTATGTTTTTTACCCAACCGGTGGCCATGGTGACTGGAACGGTGCTACATATTTTGATGCTTTTAATAAAATTGAAGCTTTTTTAAAGGCGAATGTAAATTAAGGGTGTACAGGAGACAAAGTTGATTGGTTGATAAGTTCGGGGGGCGCCCCCATTCATCATTATTACTTCTCCATTTGTATTTTTAAAGTTGATGAGTTCAAAGGTCGGGAATTCGCTCTGCACCTGCGTTTGATCATTCTCTACTTCATCATTCGCAAGTCGAACGCAGGGCTTCATTTACAAGTATATACACAAAAAGAGAGACTGGACGAAACCAGCCTCTCAACATGCACATCACATTATTAACCACTATTGTTGTATGCCCAGAAGGCTACAAACTCTTTCATAACTCATGGTGGTTATGTCTACAGGCTGGCTATGCCCTGGAAGGATAAGGTTATGAAGGTCAACTGCTGAACCGTTTGCCATACGTCCGCCAGCAATTAAACCGGGGATAAGTACATAACGGTACTCAAGGCTTTGTGGCAGGTTAACCAGTACAGGCTGCCCGGGATACGCTTCAGCAATACCGCTGTTGAAACGGCAGGTGTTGAAGGTATGACGGTAAACAAGTATTTTGTTTTGATTGTAGATACAGTTTACTGTGTTAGTAGCGCCACCAGCATCACTGGTATATGGCAGTTGATACGGTCCGATAGAGCCAACACGCATGTAAGTAATCATAACACCACGATCAAGTATGAGAGCGCTCAATGACGGAGCATCTAAATGGCGCATCCTGAGGCAGGTACCATCTACAGTAGTATCACGGCTGTTGTAAGGAGATGTGATCCATGGAGAGTAAATTACCTGTGCAGGTGTACCATTTGTGCCATTTGTGCCATTTACGCCAGGGATACCCTGAATACCTTGTCCACCAGTAGCACCAGTTGGGCCTATTAATGAAGTAGCAGCACCCCAGCCAGCGGCTGTTTTAGGGCCATACATTGCTTTTGCAGTTACATCAATGTAAAAATCGCCAACAGTACCCAGTGCAGCAGCAGGAGCGCCAGCACCGTTCAATACTGATTTACCCGGCAAACCCTGCGGGCCAACCAATGCAGCGCCAGCACCCCAGTTAGTAGCATTTTTAGGGCCCCAAAGCACTTTGCCAACTGTGTCAATAAAAAAATCACCCACTTTACCGATAGCGGTAGATGGGATACCAGCACCAGCTAATACAGCAGTGCCATTAATACCCGGATCTCCGGGATCACCCTTTTTACAAAAAGTGAGGGTTAGCACAAGTCCCGTCAAAAGCAGGACCGAATACAAGAAATTCTTTTTCATAATAAAAATTGTTTACGTGGTTAAAATAATGATGAGGCAAAAGTATATGCAGAATAGTTCTAATGCAATACCACATTGATGTGATACCAGTTTAGGGTATTTTTTTACTGGTTCGAATTTCATAAATGCGCCCCGGGCAAAGATTTATACACTTCATGCAGCATTTGGCAGTAATTTCCTATCTTTAAATATTGGAAACGAGTATAAAATGAAGAAATCATTAATTATAGCATTTACCCTGCTGGCCTGCGTTGCCGTAAAGGCACAGGATCCGCATTTTTCGCAGTTCTTTGCTTCTCCGCTTACATTAAACCCAGCCTTTACAGGTAAATTTGATGGAACATGGAGGCTGGCTGCCAATCACAGAAACCAGTGGCCCTCCATACCCAAAGCCTATATAACTTCCAGTGCATCAATAGATTTTGGTATACTCAGAAGCAAAATACCTGATACAGATACCTGGGGTATTGGCCTTTCAGGTGTTACCGATGCCAGTGCGAATAACATCCTTAAACTTAACTACGGCTCTGTTTCCATGAGCTATCACAAATCATTAGACGAAGATGGCTATCACCAGATAGGTGCAGGTTTTCAGGGTACCTACAGCAGCGTTGGTGTGGATGTAAGCAAGCTTACTTTTGAAGACATGCTTACGCAGAATGGATTTACCGGCGTTACTACAGATATATTGACCAACGGCAACAACCAAAGTTATTTTGATATCAATGCAGGCATATTGTATTCCGGGTCAACTACAGGGTTTAATAATTTCTATCTCGGTGCAAGCATGTATCATATCAACAGACCCAAAGTAGGTTTTAAAGATAAAAACTGGTACCTGACAGGAAGGGTAACTGTACACGGAGGGGGTTCTTTTCCATTGAACGATCAGCTTACTGTCCATACTTCTGTAATTCACCAGATACAGAACAAAGCAAGTGAAACCACTATTGGCGGCGCATTGGCATATAATTTAAACAACGAAGATGATAAACCCAGCAGCATTTACGGAGGTGCATGGATGCGGTTCAACGATGCTATCATACCATATGTGGGCATTGAAGTAGCAGGTCTTAGAATAGGCGCTACTTACGATTTTAATATCAGCAGTTTAAAAGCAGGCACACAAAGCCGTGGTGGCACCGAAATCTCCATCATCTACATTAAAAAACCTGCTGAATCAAGGGGAATACCCTGTCCGAAATTTTAATACAAAAGGTATAATTATATTTTTAAAAGGGCTGGTTTCGGCCCTTTTTCAGTACCAGCAAGTTTTGCACAATTCATTGGGGTGCATTTCAAATTGTCGCATTTAGGCCGCCAGCTTAAAATTGGTCTTAGTCAGCCCTATAATTTTATCCCAGTCATTATTTTTCCTGACCACTCTAAGATTTAGCATATGCTGTGCCCCCTTCCAGCTCCACCTTTGC
>JANMDL010000232.1:0-1794 GCA_031376295.1 Chitinophagales bacterium | reverse complement strand
GTGATCATGCCAAGCCGGCCGAACAGGCGGTGCGTTCCGGAGAAGGTGTTAGGCTGCGGTGGCTTCGGGAATTTCCTGACCGACGCTATTGCCAGACCGAACCACAGCAGCGTTGTCAGAATGGCAAACGCCGTGTGAAAGTAAATCCAGAAATTGAGCGTCGCAGTTCCCGTGTAGCTGCTGGCACCGGTGGCGGTAAAGATACCGCCGAGGCTGCGCATGTCGGTTTCAAAAGCGCCCACGGCAACGGTCAGCACGGCCAGCAGCGTCAGCTGGACGCCCTTGTGCAGCGTGTATTGCCGCTGCCGGACCTTCGTCCAGGAGTAAAAGAGCACCGGCACCACGACTACCAGTGAAACGATGACGAGATCGAGCAGCACGTCGGCGCGCGTGCCAAGAAATCCGGCGGGTAACTTCACGATGCAATCCTTTCGGTTCTCTGGTTGTCAGTAGTCTGGTCGTTGATCAACCGCACTGTTGCAAAAACCCAGCTTCGCGTTTCGGGTCGTGCAGGTCCGCTGGGTGCTAGCGCGCGCTGCGCCGCAGGCCGGCGATTGCGCGCAGGGAAAATTCGCTGACGTGTTGTGCCAGCTTGCGAATCGCCGCGGTGTCTGAGCGCGGCGCATCCGGCATGCGCTGCAGCACGGACGCGGTGAACATGTAGTACGCGCATTGCGACAGCACGCTGCGCACGCACTGCCGCACGAGTGCCGACTCGCCGGACGGCTGACCTAACAACTTGGCAACGATGTCGGCGAGCTCGGCCTGTTCGCGCGCGTGCAGCGCCGGGCCGATGGCCTCGAACGCCGGGCTGGGATTGACAATTTCCAGCGCTGCGAGCCGCGGCAACAGCGATTCGCGATCCAGAAACAGGAACAGCATGCGTTCGATCAGCTGGCGCAGGCGTTTTGCGGCGTCGGCGCGCGTATCGGGCGGCGCCAGCCTGCGTTCGGCATCCGCTGCGGCGCGCGCGTGCTCACGTTTCAGGACCTCGGTGTAGAGGCACTGCTTGCCGCCGAAGTAATAGTTGATGGAATTCAGGTTGGTGCCGGCCTGCTGCACGATGTCGCGCACCGATGTGCCTTCGTAGCCGCGGGCCGCAAACAGCACGCGCGCGGCGTCGATCAGGCGGTCGGCGCCGGAGACGATGTCAGTGACGTTACGGGCGGCGGTTTTCGACAAGGGCAGGCCTGTTGTTCAATTATTAAACGAGTGTATTATACGTTCGTTTAATTCCGGCGTGAAGCCTCGACGTGGCACCTGCCGCCTGGCGAACAGCAACCTGGACGCGGTGAAATTTCGCGCCTAAGCGGCGTGATCGAAGGCCCGGCTTGCCTCGACAACCGCGCGGGCAAGTTCGGCGCCCGACCTCGGCGTTCGGCCGGCAGCCGCGAATGTTCCATAGACTTTGATCGCCAGGACCGCGAGGCCCATGGGTGTTGCGGGCACGAAGCCAGTAGGAAACAGGGCGCGGTTGGCCAGGATAAACAGTGCGGCCTGCCTGACTGCCGCATGTGCCTCGCGTTCCGCAGCGTCCGTGTAGGTGAAGGCCCAGGCCCTGACCCGGCGGTTGATGGTGTCCTTGTCGGCCCCGCCCGCGTCGATGCCGGCGGCCGCAAAGACCCGGCAGTCGTAGTCGCGGCAGGTCTGCGGGCGCGTCGCGTAGACCGAGCAACCCTGGCCGGCAAACATCGGGCAGTGGCCGTCAGGCCGGTAGCCCATCAACCAGTGCGAGTCGGGCTGGTCCTGCGATATTGTCAGGAAAGCGGCCGGCACCTGCTCGAGCACCGCGAC
>JANMDL010000426.1:0-3952 GCA_031376295.1 Chitinophagales bacterium | reverse complement strand
GTAACCGCACGCAGTGTTTGCGGAACAAGGCAAATGAGGAATTTAATTATGTTTAAAATCAAGTACTTATATCACTTTATGATTTTGATGATGATGGCGACCTTGACTTGTTTGTGGGCAGCAGGTGCGTTACAAAAAATTATGGAGCAACACCCATAAGCTACATACTGGTGAATGACGGAGCAGGTATTTTTAAAGATTTGGGAGCAGCAACCAACCCGGGTATTGCTTATGCCGGGATGGTGAATGCAGCCGCCTGGGTGGATATTACGGGTGATAAAAAGAAGGAACTGGTGATTACCGGCGACTGGATGGCACCGGTGATTTTTTCGTATAGCGGCAATAGCTTTGTGGAAGTTAAAACCAATCTCTCTGCCTTAAAAGGTTTCTGGCAATCATTGGCAGTGGCAGATCTGGATGGCGATGGCGATGAGGATATTGTGCTGGGCAATATGGGCGAAAATTTTTACCTGCGCCCTGCGTTAGATAAACCGGTAAAACTTTTTATCAATGATTTTGATGGCAACGGTGCGATGGAAAAAATAATGACAAGGACTGTTGAAGGAAAAGATATGCCGGTTTTTATGAAGCGGGAAATGGTGGAGCAGATTCCTTCCCTTAAAAAGCAGAACCTTAAAAACAGTGATTATGCAGGCAAATCAATACAAAACCTGTTTACACCGGAACTGATAAAGAAATGCAGGATAAAAGAATTTAATTATGCAGCTTCAATTATTGCCGTCAACGAAGGCAATGGAAAATTTTCCATACAACCAATGCCGCTGAATGTGCAGCTTTCCTGCGTAGCTGCCATATTGTGTGCCGATGTAAATGGGGATGGTAAAACTGACCTGTTGATGGGAGGTAATAATTTCAACTTTATTCCCCAGTTTGGCAGGCTGGATGCCAGTTTTGGCCATGTGCTCATCAATAAAGGGGCAAGTAATTTCGACTGGCTGCCGGCAACACAATCGGGGCTGGAACTGAGTGGCGAAATAAAAGACATCCATTTGCTCAATATCAATAAGGCAAAACATATACTGGTGCTGCAGAATAATGAATTGCCGGTGCTGTACAAACTTCGGCAGCCTCAGTAAATTAAAAAACCGGCCAGTATATTTTCGTAATCCATTTACTGCTGTCGGTTTCTGTAATCCTGTTGGTTATAAGCGACTGAAATGGTTTTGCAGGCGCAGTATAATTGTAATTGCCGCGGTATACATCTAATTGCCGCAATGAATGCTGTATGGTAGCTGGACCACCCTTTATTTCAGTTATCAGCACATTGCCAGGTACCATACGTTTAATGCGGAATGTATTTGTTTCCGGCAACTCTTTGTTTACCGGTATGGCTACCATTGTTTTAAAATTAATACTGTCTTCCGTGAAGATATGCAGCATGGGAACATTGGTTGTAGTGGAGCCGCCAGCCGAAATATATTCTTCCAGTTGCTGTACCAATCCGTAAACGGTTGTATTGTTCGGTATGCCTTTGGTAATTGATGTTGCAGTAATCAGCAATGTGTCTTTTATTTTAGTCCGCTCCACTTTTATGTCATAGATATTTTCCATTTTCTCCAGGAAACCCCTCATTTGAATAAAAATATTTTCCATGTCTTTTTTTATATCCGCAGCTTTGTTGTAATTGCTGATACGGGAGATGGGATCAGCACCACCAGGAATAGAAGTCGTCCATACAACCTGCATACTGTCAATGCCTAAAGCCGCTATTTCAAGTTCGGTGTTGAATGTGGTACCATTTTTAGCGATGTCTATCATAACACCCTGGTACAATGGTTTAATAATGGTATAATGGCCGTTGTTAAAAATTAACCCGGTATCCCTGCCCGGCCACCATTTTGCAATGCCTTCTCTTTGCTGTATGAATTTATGAACGCCTTTTTCATTGGCCCTGATGGACATGACCTTTCTGATTTTTATATCAGCAGGAATAAAAACATAAACCCCTGCTGTTGCTACTGCCAGGGCCAGTAACAGCCCGATAAACCACTTTTTCATTGTCTTTTTTCAAAAATATTGATAGCGCAAACGGTTGCGAATGCCGCAAATGATCTGTTTGCAATGATAATTAAGTTTGGGCAAAGTAAAATGCTTTTTAACATGGTGTCACAATTTCAGAATGTTTAGTGCCACAGAAACACTGTTTTAATGCGATATAGCCTGGCTTTTTTATTTTTGGTTTTATTTTTTCTGTGTCTCATTGCTTCTGTGGCAACAAAAAAGCAGCGTAGCTGTATTGTATTCTTTATTCCTGCCGTCCGGAGGCTTATCAAGTCCATTATTTTGAATTTAAGCTGTGGCGGTATTGCTGTAAAGATTAATTTCGTGTATCACCGGCAGCGCCGGAATGATAAAAATAAACAGGCAAGGAAATTTACAATGATAATCGGGTAATCAGAATGATTAGAAACAATGGCACTTTTGCAGCGTTAACGGCAATCGTTTTTTTTGCTTCCTGCGGAAAAAAAGCCCCTCTTTTTGAAAGAATTGATGCCACTAAAAGCCATGTATCATTCAGCAATAAAAATGAAGATACTGACAGCCTGAATATTCTCGATTACCTCTATTTTTATAATGGTGCTGGTGTAGCAGTGGGGGATATTAATGGCGATCAATTGCCTGATGTTTATTTTGCTTCCAATATGGAAAGCAGTAAACTCTACCTCAACAAAGGCAATTTTGTTTTTGAAGATATTACCGATGCAGCAGGTGTGGGTGCCATTGGTGGCTGGACAACCGGTGTAACAATGGCAGATGTAAATGCGGATGGAAGGCTGGATATTTATGTAAGCAAAGTGGGCAATCACAAAGCCAATACCGGGGTGTTGTATTTTGCTGGTGCTAAAAACCAGTTGTTCATTAATAATGGTAATGGCAGCTTTAGTGAAAAAGCAGCAGCCTATGGCCTCGACCTGCAGGGCTATAACACACAGGCTGTTTTTTTTGATTATGACAAGGATGGGGACCTTGATATGTTTCAACTGCAGCATTCCATACACCAGACAGATACTTACGGTGATACCAGCCTGCGCAACAAATACAGCAACATTAGTGGTGGCAAGCTGATGCGCAATGATGAGGGACACTTTACCAATGCCACAGCGGGCAGCGGTATCATCAGCAGTGCGCTGGGCTATGGTCTGGGTATAAGTGTTGCCGATTTTAACAATGACGGCTGGGATGACATGTACATTGGCAACGATTTTCATGAAAACGATTATTATTATCTTAACCAGCGCAACGGAACTTTCAGGGAAATGAACGATGCTGCATTTGGCCACGAAAGCAATTTCAGTATGGGCAATGATGCTGCGGATATTAACAACGACGGGTGGATGGACATCATGACACTTGATATGCTGCCTGCTGATGAAAAAGTGCTGAAAAGCAGCCTGGGCGATGTGGAATTCAGTGAGTACAATAACCTGCACGGCAGCGGTTACCACTACCAGTATTCAAAAAACTGCCTGCAGCTAAATACAGGTGCAGGTATGCGTTTCAGTGATATTGGCCTGTATGCCGGTGTGGCAGCAACCGACTGGAGCTGGAGCACGCTGGTAGCTGATTATGACCTTGATGGCAAGCACGATATTTTTGTAACCAATGGTATTAAACACCGGCTGAACGACCTGGATTACATAAAATTTATTGCCAGTGGCGAAATGAAGGATGCACCCGGCGCCAAAACACACGACAAACGAAAAATTGAAAAAATGCCCGATGGAAAATGGCACAATTATATTTTCAGCGGAGAGAATGACCTGAAATTTAAGGACCAGTCTGCTGACTGGGGATTTGATGCGGCTGGTTATTCAAGCGGCGCAGCTTATGCCGATTTGGATAATGATGGTGACCCCGACCTGTTGGTGAATAATATGAATGAGGCAGCAGGTATTTATAAAAACACAACAGTCCCCGATACAGCCAATAA
>JANMDL010000422.1:0-5317 GCA_031376295.1 Chitinophagales bacterium | reverse complement strand
CATTGCAATTGCTTTTCTGCAAAGTTCGGCTCAAACAACCATTTCGCAGTGGATATACGAACCACTGCTTGGTACAAACGCCAATCCAACTCCTAATACCGGTGCCGGTACTTCCGCTTTAACAGGTTCAATGACAGGCACTGGTACAGCAACGGGTATGCTGTTAGCCAGCACGGGTTGCGGAGTACAAAATGGGGCTAACCCGGGTGCATGGGCAATTGCAACCGCTAATCCCGGTGCTGCAAATGAATCCAGCGGAGCTCAGTTTAATGTGGCTACTACAGCATATACCGGAATAACTGTTAGTTGGGATCAGCGCTGGTCAAACGCTTCTGCCAACACCGTAAGGCTGCAGTACACTACAAATGGGTCAACCTGGAATAATTTTACAATGTCGGCCGGTAATACAACCCTTTGTGGCGGTACTATAAATGCCAATGGATGTTTTGAAACCAATACTGGTGACCAATTCCGGAGGGTTATCGTTAATCTATCTTCTATTACTGCCATTGATAACAATGCAAATTTTGGCATTAGAATGGTTGCCGCACATTACCAAAGCACAGGTCAGTTTCGTCAGGCCAATGCACCAGCAACTGTTGCAACCGGGGGAACCTGGCGTTTTGATAACGTAACTGTTTCAGGAACGTTAACAGCAGCAAATCCATTAGTCAATCTTTCTGTAAGCAGCAATACTGGTACAGAAGCTGGCACTACCGCCATCACAGTTACCGCTACTGCATCAGCAGCAGTAACAGGTAACCAAACGATAGACCTTGCAGTTACCGGTACCGATATTACCGCAGGCGATTATACACTTTCTAATACAACTATTACCATACCTGGTGGCGGCACAACCGGCTCTGTTACCTTTACTGTGGTGGACGATGCCGTGGTGGAATCAAATGAAACTGCTGTACTCACCATCAGTAATCCTTCAGCAGGTATTGTTCTGGGTGCAACAACTTCTCAAAACATTAATATTACCGATAATGATGTGTCGTTGCCAACCGTTAGTCTTTCAGTAAGTACCAACAGCGGTTCAGAGGCTGCCGCAACAAGTATTACTGTTACCGTAACAGCAGCTGCCCCGGTTGCTGGCAATCAAACAGTAACATTGGGTGTAAGCGGCACAGGCATTACGGCCGCCGATTATACATTATCAGGCACAACTATAACTATACTTAATGGACAAACAACCGGCACTGTAACATTTAAAATAAGAAACGATGCAGAAGCTGAAGGAACAGAAACAGCCGTGCTTACAATCAGCACCCCCTCTGCTGGCATTACACTGGGAACCCCCGTTACACAGCCTATTACAATAACCGATAACAGTTGCCAACCATTGATTCGCAAATCAACAGCTACCAGTGCAAATGGAGCCGAAATATCGGCCTTTGATCCGGCCAGCAACCGGATATACACTGTGGCTGGTTCGGCAATGGAATATTATTCATTGAGTAATACTGGTATAGTATCCGGCCCAACAAATATGCCCTTTGGCTTTACATCGGCAGGTAACAATATCCTGCCCAATAGTGTAGCTGTAAAAAATGGTATTGTTGCTGTTGGTTATGCCATTGTTGATGCTGTAAGCAATGCACAGCAGCCGGGTGTAGTAGCTTTTTATAATTCATCCACTGCAGCATACATCAGCCAGGTTACGGTTGGTTATCTGCCTGATATGATTATATTTACCCATGATGGCACCAAAATATTAACAGCCAATGAGGGAGAACCAAACAGCTATGGTCAGGGTAATTCTTTTGACCCCGAAGGTTCTGTTTCAATTATAGATATTTCTGGCGGTGTTGGTTCGGCTACTGTGCAAACAGCCGGATTTGCCAGCTTTAATGGACAAATGGCTTCATTAAAAGCCGCAGGTGTACGCATATATGGCCCCGGTGCCACAGTAGCGCAGGATATGGAACCTGAATACATCAGTTTCTCATCGGATGCCACAAAGGCTTACGTAACCCTGCAGGAAAACAATGCCATTGCAGAAGTGGATATTGCCACTGCAACCGTTACACAAATTTTACCGCTCGGTCTTAAAAACCACAACCTTACAGGCAATGGCCTGGATGCAAGTGACCAGGATGGCCCCGGTGGTACAAAACTCATCAACATACAAAACTGGCCTGTTTATGGGATGTACCAGCCCGATGCAATTGTAAGCTTTACTACAGGGGGAAACACCTATTACATCACAGCCAACGAAGGTGATTCCCGTGCTTATACAGGTTATACTGAAGAAGTAAGGGTGGGAGTGTCAGGTTATGCGCTTGATCCAACAGTATTCCCCAATGCAGCCACACTAAAGCTTAACGCAAACCTTGGCCGCCTGCAACTGAGCAATGCTACAGGTGATACAGATGGTGATGGCGACTTTGACCAGGTACATGCACTGGGTGCCCGTTCGTTCAGTATCTGGAACAGTTCTTTTTCTCAACTATTTGATAGTGGCGATCAACTGGAGCAAATAACTGCCACACAAAATCCAGCCGGTTTTAATTCCGATGGCACAACGGCTACATTTGATACCCGCAGCGACAATAAAGGGCCTGAGCCGGAAGGTGTAACAACCGGTATGGTAAATGGTGTGTTGTATGCTTTTATTGGCAGCGAACGTACCGGAGACATTTTGGTGTATGATATCAGCAATCCGGCAGCTCCGGTATTTAAGCAGTATATTGATAACCCTGCTGATCTGCAGGTTGAAGGATTACTTTTTGTACCCGCAGAGCAAAGCCCAACAGGCAAGGTGCTAATAATTGTAAGTGCCGAAGTAAGCAGAACTGTTTCGGTATATGAATTCAGTCTTATCCCGCAATCACTTGCAGCGGTTAATACGGCCATTACTACTACCCAGGGCAATACTACCAGCTATGGTGATTGTGCTGGTCTTATTGCAAATGTGAAACAGGCAGGTGCCAGTCCTGTTGCGGGTACTGTGGATGCAAAAGTATGGATAGCGCCATCAGTGCCTGCACAGGCGGGTATACCCTTTGTACAGCGTCATTACGAAATTACACCTGCAGCCGGCGCTTCAACTGCAACAGGAAGGGTAACCCTTTATTTCACTCAGGCCGAATTTGACAATTTTAACAATGACCCTGCAAGTGCTGCAGACCTGCCAACAGGCGCTGCGGATGCAATCGGTATTGGTAACCTCAGGGTAATTAAGTACCCCGGCATAAGCAATGATGGCTCAGGTTTGCCTGCCAGCTATACCAGCTCGCCGGAAGGAATCGATCCTGCTGATGCAGACATTGTGTACAATACTGCGGCTGCGAGATGGGAAGTAAGTTTTGATGTGACAGGTTTCAGCGGCTTTTTTGTACAAACCAATACATCGGTACTTCCCGTAGCATTGATTTCTTTCTCAGCACAGGTTCAGGGAAGGGATGCGCTGGTGCAATGGAAAAGCTCCAATGAGGTAAACCATGCTTATTATGAGGTGCAGTACAGTGCAGATGGACGGAGTTTCAGTACTGCAGGTCAGCGTAATGCGCTAAGCGGAACAGGCGATAAAAATTACGTATTGGTGCATACAAATGCAGGAGCAGTTGCCAATAAGTTGTATTACCGCCTCAGGATGGTTGCAACCACCGGAGCTGTTACATTTAGTAATGTAGTGCTGGTTCGGTTTACTGCCAGTGGTCAGCCGGTAACAGATGTATATCCTAATCCCACCAGTGGCATGGTAACGATTGTAACTGCTGGTATTGCTGCGGCAAAGCCAGTTGGCCTGCGTATAACTGATATGAGTGGACGTATAATTGCCACAAAACAGGTAGCCATTAGTGGTAGTAATACAATGGACATCAGCAAATACGCCAACGGCATTTACCTGCTTGAGGCTGTATTGCCGGATGGAAATAAACAGCAATTTAAACTGATAAAGCAATAGCGGAGACAATAATGCTTCGTACTGCTTAAACAAACAGGGCTGCCTCATTAAGGGGCAGCTTTGTTTATGAGAAAAAATCATAGCAATAAAATTCCTGGCAGTTTTATATTGCTGAATATTTACTAACTTGGCGCATAAAAAATTAACCCATTATGGCAACAAAAAAGAAAATAGTTAAAAAGGCAGCTCCCAAAGCAGCTAAAAAATCAGTAAAAAAAGCTGCACCTGCCAAGGTTGTGAAAAAAGTGGCAAAGAAAGTAACAAAGAAAGCCGCCCCGAAAGCTCCTGCTAAAAATGCAGTAAAAAAAGCAGCAGTAAAGCCTGCAAAAAAAGCTGCACCTAAAAAAGCCGCTCCCAAAAAGGTGGCAAAACCTGTAAAGAAAGCGGTACCCAAAAAAGCGGCAGTAAAACCTGCAAAGAAGGTAGCACCTAAAAAGGCAGTTAAAAAAGCAGCGCCTAAAAAGGTTGTAAAAAAAGCAGTAAAAAAAGCGAAAGGAAGTAGTAAGGCAAAATTCAGCCCCGATTCAAAAGGGCCAATTATCTATGCAGCTAAAAAAACTGCTAAAAAGGGTAAGGGCAGTGCAAAAAAAGAATTCAGCCCCGGTACAAAAGGGCCGGTTATTTATACACCTGAAAAAGCCGTGCCTAAGAAAGTGGTGAAAAAGGTAACTGAAAAAGCAGCAGTAGTAAAAGCGGTTGTAAAAGCTGTAAAAAAAGTAGCACCCAAAGCGATTAAGAAAATAGCAGTACCATCAGCTACAGCTGTTCCGGCAGAAACAGTGGTGCCGGCAGTTGCAGAAGAAGCAACAATGGATGCCACCCTCAGTCCTTCAACCAAGGGAGTAAGCAATATGAATGATGATAGTGCAGCAGGGGGAGATAAAGAAGAACTTGGCCCCGGCACTAAGGGTGTAAGTAATTAATGAATTTACTGTTGCAGATAGCCCGCAGTTAATTACGCTGCGGGTTTTTTATGCAGCAAAACTGTTCAGCACAGCCATTGCTTTGGCTGCATCCTTTTTGTCAACAAAAATATGATCGTGGTAATACGCTGCCACCACATTGCAACTGATACCTTCCTTTGAAAGTGCAGTGCTGAAAGCCGCAGTTAATCCAACAGCTTCTAATGATGAATGAATGGTTAATGTTATCCACGCTGCTACGAAGGAATAGGGAAGTTGCATTGCTGTTGCCAGTTCCTGCTTGGCGATGATTGTATAGCCTTCCTGTTCTTTAAAAAGCATGAGCATCTCATCCGGGTTAATACCTGAGAGGCTGCTTACCGTGCAGAAAACATAGTCGCCATTATTGTGAACCGGTTTCATGGTTTTAAGCAATGTACTGAGGTTTGTTTCGCCTGTCATTTTATACCTTTTATACTTGTAAACTGAACAGATGCTG
>JANMDL010000408.1:0-2049 GCA_031376295.1 Chitinophagales bacterium | reverse complement strand
CTGCTCGATTTATCATTTTCCGGCGAACGCCAAACGGTCGGGTCTCTGACTATTTTGTGTTCTTGCTCGTGATTCATCGTCATTGTTCGCGGTGTGCCCGGCTCAACTTCGGCTGTATTGCGTTTATCCAAAGCCTCATCGGTTGATTCTTTCATGGCGCACGAAATTGCTTCGCCTTCATACTCGCAACCGCCGCCGCCCATGACCATTTCGCCGTTCGGGTGTGCTTCTCGTGAAACTATTTCGGGCAGATTCAAACTCCCGTCGTCGAAATTATTAACCGGCAACGACATTCCGTTTATCAAAAAATCTC
This sequence comes from Chitinophagales bacterium, assembly GCA_031376295.1. GTDB lineage: Bacteria > Bacteroidota > Bacteroidia > Chitinophagales > Chitinophagaceae > Ferruginibacter. Next base: position 1,736 of record JANMDL010000408.1, on the reverse strand, counting down.
AATTAGATTTAACTGCCTGTTTTATCACGGTTGCATTAGATGTTCCGATAAAGTTCCTTAGAAAATCAAGTTCATTGATAATTTATTAAAAGTTATGAAGTTTGATAACCTAAAATCGTTTCCTGCCAATCGCATCAAGTCATTATTCGGACTTGAGAAAGATATTTTGGCACAAATCATAATCAAAGTGTTGCCTGTTTTAGAAAAGAACCGCGAACATAGATTGCGGAATTCACCTGAGAGAAAACGTCGGTTTATTACTCGCGACGGTCGTCCGCCGAACATGTTGCCGATTCATAAATTATTGATGACCTTGCTTTATCTGAGGCACAATACTTCGGCAACAGTAGTCGGACAAATGTTTGGTTTTAGTGCCGATTCGGTCGAGAAAAATGCTCTGCCCGAAGTCATTGCCGTCTTAAAAGAATTGTTTCCCGCCAGCCGTTGGGAAGCGGTTAAACGTCACCGTTTTCAGAAATGGGAAGCCGATGAGGTTGATAAAATCATCGTTGACAGCTTTGAAACACCGATTCCGCGACCTTCGGACAATGACCGCCAAAAACGAGTTTATTCGGGCAAAAAGAAACGGCACACGTTGAAAACACAAATCATAACTGACCAAAAAGGCAAGATATTAGATGTCACCGGCGGACACCGCGGACCAAAAGCAGATGTCAAAATATGGAATGAAACGAAGTTGCCGGATGAGCTTAAAGACAAACCGAAATTAGGCGATAAAGCCTATTTGGGAGCCGAGAAGCTGACCTTGATTCCGAAGAAAAAGCCGAAAGGCAGCGAATTAAGCGAAGACGAAAAGGCAGCCAACAGGCTTATTTCACAAGAAAGAATTTACGTTGAACACGCCATCCGCAAGGTGAAAGGATTTCGAGTTGTGAGAGATGAAGAGAGGTTAGCACAAGGAATTTTCCCGACAGTTGTTTCAGTTATTGTCGGGTTGCTCCGGTTTTCAGATTTAATGAACTAAGATTTTCAAAGAACAGGCGTAGCTTGGCTACTTTTTAACTTTATCGGAACATCTATTGTAATAAAGAAAGAACCGTCAAGTGATTTTTAACTTGCCTTTTACAATTTTTAATAATTTCCGAACTTGTTTTTTCTTTTTATCAAGGTAAGAAAATGTTAAATTCCAATCAAATACAGGTAGAACAATTTTTATTGTCTCGTTATCCAAAAACTTTCGCGGAAAAATAATATTATTGGCAACCAAGACATCCTTACTTTTTATTGTAAGTCTCAAATTTTCAGTTCCGGTTGTATCTTTACCCATAATCAAATTCAAAGGAATCAAAATTTTGGCATAGCGCACGGTTGGTAAACGGTCACCCAGTTGATTATTACTATTTTTTGATATTGCGATGCCTCTAAAACTACCTAGTTTCCCAAGAATTAAATAGCTTGGGAAAATTGGACTCCAATAACCGTCAGGCACACTTTCTTCAATAAACACTTTCACTTTACTAGGGTTCGCGTAATTACCATCAAGGAAAAATATGCCATCACTATTAGTTTTATAGCCAATAATGGTTTGGTCAATACAATTTTTACAAGGCGGGTAAATTAACGATACAAGAGCATTTTTAACTGGTTCACCTTCAATATCAACAACTCTTCCACTAATGTTCACAGTAGACTGACCGAAAGCCGTTAAAAACAAAAACAGCATAATAGTTGTTAATAAAAAGTGGTTCAATTTAGGTTTATTTTTCATTTCTGTT
>JANMDL010000391.1:0-8735 GCA_031376295.1 Chitinophagales bacterium | reverse complement strand
GGTTCACCCACAAATGGTGTACCTGCTTTTTTTGCAGCCTCCCTTGGTGCCTTTTCTTTCAGCGATATTGCCGTGTTAAATGCTTTGGCTTCTTTCTCCAGGCTTACCAGTAAATCGTGGCGTTGCTGCGGGGTAATCTCTATAAACGATTTGGTGTATTTTTTTGTACACACTTCATTTAATGTGGTAAGGCCTTTTACAAATGCAGCCTGTTCTGCTTCTGTGTAGCAATCGGCAACAATGGCGTTCATAAATTTACTTACCTCTGCAGCTTTTGCGCCGGGCGTGGTGGTGGCCGGAATGATGGTTTCACTCACTTCATCCAGCAATGCCAACTGCTCCGGCTTTAAAAACGCTGCCGGCTGCTGTAACTTTGGCCAGGGAAAAGGCTCAAATGCAGTTGTAGCAGCACTTGTTTTAGTTTTACAACCGCTTAAAAAAACATTTCCGCCAATTACAGCGCCGCCGGTAAGCACAGCTATCATTTTTAACAGTTCTCTGCGTTCCATATAATGCGTTTAATTTTTTTGAAATTGATTAGTTACAAATTACCTTTCTTTAATTCGGATACTGCAAAATCTGCCGCCCTGGCTGTAAGTGCCATATAGGTAAGCGATGGATTAACGCAGGAAGCAGAAGTCATACAGGCGCCATCTGTTACAAACACATTGGGGGCATCCCATACCTGGTTGTTGCCATTAAGCACCGAGGTTTTAGGGTCACGGCCCATACGTGCAGTACCCATTTCGTGTATGCCCTGGCCCACTGCATAGCCCCAGTCGTAGGTAGATACTTTTTTTACCCCCGCTGCATTCAGCATTTCTGCCGCATCATTCATCATATCCTTGCGCATCTTCAATTCATTCTCCTTCATTTCTATATCCATTGCCAATACCGGCAAACCCCATTTGTCTTTCTTGGTTTTATCCAGAAAAATGCGGTTGCTGTGGTCGGGCAGCATTTCGCCAAAAGCCAAAAAGTTAATACCCCATTCGTTTTTGGGTATGCTCATCGCTTCCTTCAGGTCGGCCCCAATGGTAAACTCGGCTACTTCCACACCACGGTCTCTGCCGGCACCACCCTGGTAACCAAAGCCACGCAGGTAATCCCGTTTATCGTTGTATACATTTCTGAAGCGGGGGATATAAATGCCCGTGGGCCTGCGGCCGTATTCGTATTTGTCAGAAAAACCTTCTACAACGCCGCTGGCACCAGTGCGAAAATGGTGATCCATCGCATTGTGACCCAGTTCGCCACTGCTGCTGCCAAGGCCGCCTTCCCACACATCAGTAGCCGAGTTCATCAGCACCCAGGTAGAGTTAAAGGTAGAAGCACATACAAAAACAATCTTTGCCTTGTATTCATATGTTTTGTTTGTTTCGGCATCAATTACTTCCACACCTGTGGCACGTTTTTTATCCTTGTCAAATAATATTCGGGTAACAATTTTATTGGCTTCCAGCGTAAGGTTACCCGTTTTCATAGCAGCAGGCAATGTAGCCGATTGTGTACTGAAATAAGCACCAAACGGGCAACCCCTCCAGCACCTGTCACGGTATTGGCAATTGGTTCTGTCGTTGTGCGGTTGGGTAATATTGGCACTGCGGCCGATAATCAGCTTCCTTGCATTTTTATAATGCAATTCTAATTTTTGCTTTACGTCTTTTTCGGCACAGTTAAGATCCATTGGTGGCATAAACTCACCATCGGGCAATACGTCCAATCCTTCTTTGCTGCCTTGTATACCCGCAAATTTTTCTACGTAGCTGTACCAGGGAGCAAGGTCGTCATACCGGATGGGCCAGTCAACCGCAATCCCTTCTTTGGCATTGGCTTCAAAATCAAATTTGCTGTGGCGGTAGCTTTGCCTGCCCCAAAGCAGAGAGCGGCCACCTACATGATAGCCACGGTACCAGTCGAACCGCTTCACTTCAGTATAAGGGCTTTCCTTTTCATCGGCCCACATACCAAAGGTTTCTTCATTAAGCGGATAATCCCTTTTTAACGCAGGAAAATCTTTTTTCATCTGCTGTGTAGGATTGCCCCTGTGCGGAAACTCCCAAGGTTCCTTATTGGCATTTACATAATCCTTTACGTGTTCTATATTGCGGCCACGCTCCAGCATCACCACTTTTAAACCTTTTTCTGTAAGCTCTTTTGCCGCCCAGCCACCGCTGATGCCCGAGCCAATCACAATCGCATCGAAAGTATTATCTGCCATATTTGTTATTTTAATTTTTTTTACCGTTGGTCGTTGATCGATGACTGTTGACCGCACTGGGCTTCTTACCAATCAATTTATCAACTATTTTTTACCTGTCAACTACCTGCGACGTCGCAAATCTTCACCGCCTTTTTCAGCGCCTTTATTTTTTCATCACCCGTTTTACCAGTTGGTATAAATTCCTGCGCAACATAACCCTTATACCCTGTTGCCAGTATCGCTTTCATAATGGCCGGGTAAAACAGTTCCTGGCTTTCATCAATCTCATGCCTGCCCGGCACACCTGCTGTGTGATAATGCCCAAAGTAAATGTGATTGTCCTGAATCGTTCGTATCACATCACCTTCATTTATCTGCATGTGGTAAATATCGTACAGCAATTTAAAGTTCGGTGAGCCAAGCTGTTTACACAACTCTATGCCCCAGGCACTTTTGTCGCACATATAATCTTTGTGGTCCACCTTGCTGTTAAATAGTTCCATTTGTATGATGACACCGTTCTTTTCTGCCAGCCCCATTATCTGTTTCAATCCTTCCACGCAATTTTTCATGCCGGTAGCATCATCCATACCATTGCGGTTGCCGCTGAAGCAAATTAGGTTTTTATAACCGGCTTTTGCCACCAGTTCTATATGGTCGGTATAGTTTTTTATCAGGGTGGTGTGATACTGTTTGTCGTTCCAGCCCTTTGTCAATCCAATTTCGGCGCCATTACACATGGATGAGTAAATGCCATTGGCCTTTAAAACATTCCACTCTTTGGGGCCAACCAGGTCTATGGCCATAAACCCGATTTTATTTACCACGGCACACAATGCTTCCAGCGATAAAAAATCATAGGTCCACCTGCAAACGGAGTGATTGATATTGTTTTTTAATTTTTGCATATCCTCCTGTTCTGCTATCGTTGCTGCTACAGCAGAATCGGCCACAGCCATACCAGCTGCACCCATCACCAATGATTTTATGATTGTACGCCGTTTCATGCTGCTGCTGTGGTTTTATTTTTATCGTTTTTGAAAAACACCAGAAAAAGCAATGCCACCCCCGCAGCAAAGAAGCAGGGCATCAGCCAGATGGCTTTCCAGTCGTGCATTGTTTCGCCTATTTTATGGCTGTCTACGTACTGTCCGGCAAAGTAAAACCCGATGTACATCCCCAGGCCGTAAGTAGCCAATGTTATCAAACCTTGTGCAGAAGAGCGAACCTGTGCCCCGGCTTTCTGGTCGGTATATATCTGCCCTGTTACAAAGAAAAAGTCGTAGCAGATACCATGCAGTATGATGCCGGAATACAGCATCCACAAGCCGGAACCGGTATCGCCATAAGCAAACAAAGCATAACGTATCACCCATGCCAGCATCCCTATCAGCAGCATTTGCTTGGTGCCAAAGCGTGCAAAAAACAAGGGCATTAAAAAGAGGAATACTGTTTCGCTCATCTGCCCCATCGTCATTTTTCCGGCAGCACCACCCATGCCTGCTTCGTTTAAAAATTGGTTGGCCTGCCCGTAATAAAAAGCCAGCGGGATACATATTAAGATAGAGGCAATAAAGAAGATGAGGTAATTTTTATCCTTTAAAACTTTAAGCGCATCTAAGCCAAGCACTTCGCCAATAGAAACATCCTTCCCCGCTTTTGGTGGTGGTGTATTTGGCAGAAAGAAACAGAATACCCCAAACAAGGCTGACACAACGGCGGCCACAGTATAAGTTATCTGCAATTTTGAAGCAGCAGCGGTTAAAGCATTTTTTGCTTCAGCAGAAGCTCCATCAGCCGAGCCTGCTTCCATAACTGTTTTAGCAGGTTCCCATGCCATCCATCCAATTATTAAACCGGCCACTATCCATCCAATAGTTCCCCAGAGGCGTATGCCTGCAAACTGTTTTTCTGCATTGCTTATCTGCTTTAAAGCAATAGCATTTACCAATGCCAGTGTGGGCATATAAATAATCATGTAAATAAGCAGCAAAGAATAGAAGGACCCAAAGTTGGTTTGGGTAGAAATGTAATACAGTAACCCTGCACCTGCAAGATGCAGTATGCCCAGTATTTTTTGTGCTGCAAAAAATCTGTCTGCAATCATACCTACAATAAAAGGGGCAATGATAGCGCCGAGACATTGTGTACCGTAGGCTAATCCTGTTTGTCCGCCGGTAGCACCAATACTACCCTTGGTAAGATAAGTACCCATGGTTACAAACCAGATGCCCCACACAAAAAAATTGAGGAACATCATTACAGATAATTGTATGCGGATATTGACCTTCATGTAAAAGCAGTTTTTTTTATTCGTAATTTTTAGCAGAAAGAAATATAGAGTTATAAATGTACTGATTTTATAATTACATTTACTTTCCAATTGAAAAAAAGCGAACTTGTTTTTTATTATGAGCGAAAAAAAATTGAGGCTGGGAATGGTAGGAGGTGGCAAAGATGCCTTTATTGGTGCGGTTCACAGGATTGCTGCAAGAATGGATGGACTTTACGAAATCGTTTGCGGTGTTTTCAGCAGCGATGCACAAAAATCTGCTGAAATGGGAGCAGAGTTGTCACTTGCTCCTTCAAGGGTATACGGCTCTTACAAAGAAATGTTTGAAAAGGAAAGCATGCTGCCCGGAAATGAGCGGATGCAGGTGGTGAGTATTGTAACACCCAATCACTTACATTTTGAACCGGCAAAGCTGGCCATGGAAAGTGGCTTTCATGTGATATTGGATAAGCCCATCACCTTCAACCTTACAGAAGCCAAACAATTAAAAGAAGTAATTGCAAATACCGGGAGCCTGTTTTGCCTTACACATACTTACACAGGCTACCCCATGGTGAAGGAAGCCCGGCACCAGGTATTGAGCGGCAGATTTGGGCAGATTAGAAAAGTGTATGTGGAGTATCCGCAGGGATGGTTGAGTACATTTCTTGAAGGCACAGCACAAAAGCAGGCTGCATGGAGAACAGACCCATCCCGAAGCGGTATTGCCGGCTCGATGGGGGATATAGGCACACATGCTTTTAACCTGGCGGAGTATGTAAGTGGTTTATCTGTAACAGCCATTTGTGCTGCTATAAATATTGTGGTGCAAGGCAGACTGCTGGATGATGATGGTGCCGTGCTGCTGCAGTTTAACAATGGTGCTACTGGGGTGCTGATGGCTACACAGGTTGCCGCCGGTGCGGAGAACAATGTAAAAGTAAGGGTGTATGGTGAAACCGGTGGCATAGAATGGCAACAGGAAGATGCCAATTCCTTATTAGTGAAATGGTTAGATAAACCTGCTGAAATTTACCGGGCTGGTACTGGCTATCTCAGTGCTGTTGCGGCGCACAATTGCCGTACACCGGCAGGCCATCCCGAAGGTTATTTGGAAGCTTTTGCCAACCTGTACAGAAATTTCGGGTTAACAGTTGGCGCTGCTATCAGCAATACAACACCCGAAGCTGCGTGGCTCGATTTCCCTGGTGTGGAAGAAGGAATAAGGGGAATGGCTTTTGTGGAGAATGTGGTGAAGAGTTCAGCTTCGGATAAAAAGTGGATGGACTTTGAAGTGTAATGACATGGGTGTTTCTTTTTCGATGGTGGTGGTCGGTGAGGACACCGACCACGGCACCCCTCAAAATAATAATGCAGTAAGAAAATATTTATGAATACAATTAAGGGACCTGCTATTTTTCTGGCGCAGTTTCTTGGCGATAAACCACCTTTTAATGATTTAAAAAGCATTTGTAACTGGGCGGCGGGGCTTGGTTATACTGGTGTGCAGATACCCACCTGGGACAGCCGCTGTATTGACCTGCAAAAAGCTGCCGAAAGTAAAACGTATTGTGATGAACTGAAGGGACTGATTAATGAATGTGGTTTGCAAATTACTGAACTCTCCACCCACCTGCAGGGACAACTGATGGCGGTGCATCCTGCTTACGATGATTTGTTTGACGGCTTTGCCCCCGAAGCTTTACGCAAAAACCCAAAAGCAAGAACTGAATGGGCGGTGAAGCAATTAGAATACGGCGCCAAAGCTTCACAACACCTTGGATTGACTGCACATGCTACTTTCAGCGGCTCTTTACTGTGGCATACTTTTCATCCCTGGCCGCAGCGTCCTGATGGATTGGTGGAAGAAGGGTTTAAAGAGTTAGCGAAAAGATGGCTGCCGGTACTGAATACATTTGATGAATGCGGAGTGGATGTTTGCTACGAAATACATCCGGGGGAAGATTTGTTTGACGGCATTACTTATGAGATGTTTTTAGAAAAAGTAAATAACCATGTAAGGGCTTGTCTTTTGTACGATCCTTCACATTTTGTATTGCAGCAGTTAGATTACCTGGCGTATATTGACCATTACCACCAGCGGATAAAAGCCTTTCATGTAAAGGATGCAGAGTTTAATGCTACCGGTAAGCAGGGTACTTTTGGCGGTTACCAAAGCTGGCTGAACAGGGCGGGCAGGTACCGCAGCCCCGGCGACGGGCAGGTGGATTTTAAAACCATCTTCAGTAAACTCACACAGTATGACTTTACCGGCTGGGCCGTGATGGAGTGGGAGTGCTGCCTTAAACACCCCGAAGATGGTGCAAAAGAAGGTGCGGTATTTATTCAAAATCACATTATTCGTGTGACTGAAAAAGCATTTGATGATTTTGCTGGAAGGGAGACGGATGAACAATTTAACCGCACCATATTGGGATTGGAATAATTTAAAAACAATAAAATACAAAGTATGAAGAAGATGTTTGTTGGTTTTTTAATGGCTGCGGTGCTGTTTGCCTGCGGCGGAGAGGAGAAAAAAGGAACCGACCCTGCCAAAGCGGCTGATGTAAGCGAAAGCCCTGAATACAACAAGGGACTGGATGCACTGGTAAAATACGATTGCACTACCTGCCATAAAGTGGAAGAAAAGATACAGGGGCCATCGTACAGGGATGTGGCCAATAAATATGCTGGCCAGGCCGATGCAGTTACCTACCTGGCTGGAAAAATCATCTCAGGCGGAGGCGGTGTATGGGGAGAGATTAAAATGCTGCCGCATCCAAACGTTAGCCAGGAAGATGCCGAAGCGATTGCCAAATACATTCTTTTACTAAAAAAATAAATCAACCTGTATGCAAAAAATATTATCCATCGCACTGATGGCTGTGGTACTTAACTCCTGCAACGACAGCAGCACAACAAAAACTGAATCTCCCAAAACTGAGCCTGCTGCAAGCGTTAGTCAGGCGCTGAGTGATGAGGAGAAAAAAGAGGGCTGGCAATTAATGTTCGATGGACAAAGCACTAAGGGCTGGCACAAGTATGGCGGTGCGCCGGTGGGTGCTGCATGGAAAATTGTGGATGGAACGCTGCACTTAGATGTTTCGCAAAAGGCAGACTGGCAGGCAGCAAACGGCGGCGATATTGTGAGTGAGGAGGAATACGAAAACTTTGATTTAAAATTAGAATGGAAGATTGATACCTGCGGCAACAGCGGTATGATGTTTTATGTGCATGAAGATACGGCAACGTACAAATATCCCTGGGAAACCGGGCCAGAGATGCAGGTATTAGACAACAAATGCCATGCGGATGCTAAAATACCCAAACACAGAGCGGGGGATTTATATGATTTAATCAGCTGCAGCAAGGAAACAGTAAAGCCTGCGCTGGAATGGAACCAGGCTGAAATAAAAAGTGTTAACGGCAAATTAGAATTCTTTTTAAATGGTGAAAATGTGGTTAGTACCACCATGTGGGATGATGCCTGGAAGAAAATGATTGCCGGCAGTAAGTTTGTACAGTGGCCCGGCTTTGGTACGTATAAAAAAGGCCGCATAGCATTGCAGGATCATGGCAACAATGTGTGGTACAGGAATATAAAGATCAGGAAACTGTAAGTTTTTTACGATACAGAATGCCGTATTGCGATTGCAGTACGGCATTTTTATTTGCCCTGCTCAGCATCAAGTTCTGCAAACATACCCCAACCGTCAAACTCAGCTTTGTGCTGTTGTGCAATCGCTTCCATGCCAGTAACCCATTGTACAAAACTGTCTTCATCAGTTGGTATCAGCAGCGTACAACCCGAAATGCATATTGGTGTTCTTCTGTAATCTGTTTCATAAATTTCGTAACCCAGCAGCGACAGGTCAATGCTGAGGTTGGCTGCGGCATCTTCAGTAGGGGCATAAAAGAAAAACTCAACCCTGTCAAAATCTTTTTCGGTAAGGTTAAATTTCCTCCCCAATTCACGGAAACTTTCTACTTTTTTGCGATTATTGTCCATATCCATTGGTTTTTTACTGCTTTACCCTTGAATAGTAAAAATCACTGCGCTTTGCAGCATCTGCAGGCCCGCCATCAATGTACGCATGCAATGAATCGCTGCCCACCAGTTTGTACACAATGCGCCTGGGAAAATCATGCAGCGGATTTTCAAATGTAAAAGTATTCTCTGTACTGCTGGTAAGTTTAAAAGAAACAGGACGCCTGTTGTTCTGCTCCTCCACAGTGGAAGTGTAATAAATACCCTGCTCC
>JANMDL010000354.1:0-2015 GCA_031376295.1 Chitinophagales bacterium | reverse complement strand
ATTTGGCCATTTCATTCACGCTGCTGTTGATACTGCCGGCAGGGCTCATGGCGTTGATATTGTAATAATCAACTTTTTTCATGATGCTGTCTTTGTACAATTCGTAGCCGATGGCAGCATCCGTATTTTTCTGCAGTTCTTTAATGGTTACGTTGGAGTTGGTCATGCCCATCGGTACAAATATTTTCTCCCGTATATTTTCTTCCCAGCTTTTGCCAGATATTTTTTGTGCAATCATGCCCTGCAGCAGAAACATAAAATTGTTGTACTGCCATTTCTGGCGGATACCTTCCGTAGGTTCCTGGTATTGTATGCGCTGCACCATGCTGTCCCGGGAATCGGTATTAAACAGGTACCAGGAATAATCATACCGCGGCAGTCCGGTGCGGTGGCACATCATGTCCCTTACGGTAATAAGGTTATTCAAGTCCGCATTAAAAAATTTCAACTCCGGCAGGTAGTCCCTTACCGGTTTGTCGTATTCTAATTTACCTTCCTTGTTCAGCAGGCCGATGAGCAGCGAGGTGAATGCCTTGGTGCAGGAGCCGATGGCAAACTGAGTATTGGTGGTAACCGGCAGCTTCTTTTCAGCATCCCGGTAGCCAAATCCTTTTGAATAAATTATTTTGTTCTTATCCACTACGGCTACGGCAAAGCCAGCACCCTTGCGCTCCTTTAGTATCCGCTCCATCAGGGTGTCGATACCTGTGAGAGCGGTGCTGCGGTCATCTGGTTTTTTCTGGGCGAATGCGGGTAATGCTATAAAGGCAAACAGCAGTAAGAAAATACTTTTCATTGTAATTGATTTGGCTGAAACTTTTGATTGAGGTTTTAAAAATACGGAATAAATGTGAAAAATAATGGATAGCCTCATCTCAGACGCTTTGGTCTGAGCAAGACCAAGAGCGTCTTGCCCAACCCTGCTCCTGTTGGGAGAAGGACACCCGAAGATTGAAGCCTCCGCCATAGTCTTCTTTCAGTTCAAGAAATTTCAGGAGTGCCCATGCAATGCTAAATTGCTTAGCTGTAAGCTGTCATTGAGGCATTGTAAGCTGTCATTGTTTCACTGTAGATGTGAATTGTTGCCCTGTAGATGTAAATTGCTTTACTGCAGATGTGGATTGTTGCCCTGTAAGTTTGCATTGTTGATCTGCAAGTTTGGATTGTTTGCCTGCAACGCTAAATTGCTTAGCTGTGAGCTGTCATTGAGGCATTGTAAGCTGTCATTGTTTCACTGTAGATATAGATTGTTGCCCTGTAGATGTTAATTGATTTACTGCAAGTATCCATTGTTTTACTGCAACTCTCACTTGTTGCTCTGTAAGCAGGCTTTGTCAGCCTGTGCTGCTCCATTGTTTTACTGAGTTTATGTTTTGCAGGGCTGTTACCTGGCATTGTATTACTGTAAGTGGCCTTTACAGCGCTGTAAGTATGCTTTGCTTTGCTGCAAACAAGCCTTGCCTTCTCTGTGCGGAAAAGGCTTATAAAGCCAATCAATCGTCGTTGTGCGGACTGTAACCAACATCGTACTCAGGCAAAAAAAAGCGGCCATCCCGGGAAAGGGTGTCCGCTTTTGCGTTGTGTGTGTAGCCTCATCTGCGATGTTTCAATCGCAGTCTGCGACCCAACCCTTCTCCAAAAGAGAAGGAATTGGGAGAAATGAGCGAACATTGCGATAGTCACGTTTCAGTCTTCGCTGTTGCCCCTTGTGACCCACCAGGTAGTTTGTGTTGTGTTTGAATTTTTAAGGCAGATACATCGGCAAAAGAGATTGAAAAGTAACTATACTTTGGCTGAATTCATTTTATCTTTGAACTGTGAAAAAGAAGATTTTTCGATCTTTACTGATAACATTTATAATCGCCGCCGGGTTATTTTTTTTCTATTTCAACAACACAAAACTTGTAAATTATAAGACAAGGGCTTTTTATAACGCACTAAAAGACAGTTTAAAACAAAATGGCTATTCAACCCGGCTCCTGGTTATCAGCACAAAAAGGGTCAAATGGCACAAT
>JANMDL010000224.1:0-2998 GCA_031376295.1 Chitinophagales bacterium | reverse complement strand
GCAGCATACTGATCCTGCCTGCCACCTGCCAGTTGCAAATCCTCCCTTTCTACCTGGTAAGCATACTGTGCTATATCATAATCGCCCAGGGGCAGCTTCAGCATTTCGGCAAAAGCACCAATAATAGCTACCACAAGGGTAGAAGAAGTACCCAGGCCCGAGCCGGCGGGGGCATCCACAAAGGTAGAGAGCTTAAAGCCTGTTAGCGGCATGCCATAATCTTTATGTATGCGGTTAAATACACCCTTCAGCAGGTCCAGCTTGCCATCAATGGGTAGTGGTTGCTGCCAGTCAAACCGTTGTTCCTCTTTTCTGTCCAGCGCCTGTACTATAATGGCATTTTCAGCTATAGGTTCAATGCTGGCATAGGCCGAAAGCGAAATGGTGGCATTAAGAATTGCGCCGCCAAACTGGTCACTGTAAGGACTTACATCGGTACCACCGCCGGCCAGGCCAATGCGTAAAGGAGCTTTGCTTCTGTAAATCAAATCTGTTAATTTTAAATTTAATTGCACGCATGCTGGCGGCAATTTGTACAAAGTAGCGCAAATGTACAAAACTGCAGGTCAAAAAACCCCGGCTGCGTCATTCATTACAGTACAGGGGAAACACACTTTGCAGTCTACCACATTTTTTTATCTCCGTAAAAAGCAGTTTCAATATGATGAGTATCAGGTAATATTGGCATACCGGCTATAAGGTTGAAAAGCAGGATGGAGGCGGTTTTGCCCAGCGTATAGCCCGACGTTTCAACATAGGGTACCGGGGTGCCAAGCAGCTTAGGTAAAAAACCGTCGCTGAGCGCCACCAAAGCCAGGTCGCCGGGAATGGAAATCTGTAAACGGTTAATGGCCTGTACCACACCACTCAGTATTTCATCACTCATAATAAATAGTGCGTCTGGTCTTTTATTCTGTGCCCACAGGGTGAGAAAATGTTTTTCTGCTTCGCTGCTGCTGATGGCATATAAGATATTTTCTTCTTGGGGTGTGATGCCTGCTTTAAGCAGGGTATCTTTAAACCCTTTCACCCTGTCCTGTGTTATGGAAAGCCTGCTATCTCCAAAAATACCACATATACGGTTTTTTGTTTTGCTAAGCAGCAGTAATTGGTCTACTGCCAATGCAGTTGCTTCTTCCCCCGGAATCACCACTTTATGGCTCTCTGTATTCTGCAGTACTTTGTCGAAATACACAATAGGTACACCAGCGTACGATAATTCCTGAAAATGTTCTATGTCTTTGCTTTGCCGGGTAAGGGAAACCAATATGCCATCCACACCAGCATGGGCGCAAATTTCTGCATTTTCAATCTCCCGGTCAAGGCTGTCGTTGCTATGCAGTACAAGCAGGTTATACCCCCTGTTATGGGATTCCTCTTCTATAGCCTTAATAATTGAGGGAAAAAAGAACATGGATATTTCAGGAATAATCAGCCCGATGGTATGGCTTTTGCCGCTGCGCAGGTTGATGGCAAGGTAATTAGGTTTGTACCCAAGTTTTTCGGCCAGGTTCTTGATTTTCAGCTTCAATTCCGTACTTACATCAGGCCTGTCTCTCAGCGCCCGGGAAACCGTGGAGGGATTGATATTTAATCGTTTAGCTAAGTCTTTAATCGTTATTCTGGCCATGGTACAATTCTAATCAAGTAAATGTAAGAAAATTTAATTTGTTAACAGCAACCGTTTGTGCAACCGGTTGCCTTTTTTGCGTGCAGCGTTCTATTTAAAAAAACATTCAATTTGTACAACTATTTAATTGTTAATGTGTTGTTATTTATAATTTTTTCTTGTTTGAGGATAAAAAATAGCGTTAAAAAGTAAAAAACAGCACTCAAAATTAAATCTAAAGTAAATTTTTTGTTAAATTTGTGTAAATTATACACAATGATTGCTTAAACATAATGATTAATTCAAACATAATCTCTACTAGCTATATTTATTCTGAATTTCCAAAAAAGTTAAAAAACCAAACAAGTATGACTGCTTTATTACGATTGCAATGTAAGCCCATCTTTGGGTTATTGTTGCTGCTGGTGCTGTCTTTCGCTGCAAAGGCACAAAACCGGCAGATAACAGGAAAGGTAACTGATAATACCGGAAAAGGAGTTCCTGGTATTTCAATTACAGTTAAAGGTTCGGGAACCGGCGCACAAACAGGTGCTGATGGTTCTTTTCGCATTAATGTAGGAGCCAATGCCAATACACTGGTAGTTTCTGGTGTGGGCTTTGAAACTGAAGAAGTTTCTATCCAGGGTAAAGACGATGTACAGATATCACTTAAAGCCAGCACCAATACTATTGGTGAAGTGGTGGTGATTGGATACGGAAGTGCCCGTAAAAAAGACCTTACCGGGGCCATTGCATCAGTAAAAGCCAAGGATTTTAACAAAGGTGTTATTACAGCGCCTGACCAGTTGATTCAGGGTAAGGTTGCTGGTGTGCAGATTATCAACAACAGTGGTCAACCAGGTGGTGAAAGCACCATACGTATCAGGGGTAATTCTTCAGTACGTGCTGGTAATTCACCGCTTTTTGTAATTGATGGTGTTTTGCTCGACGGACGTTCTTCAAGGCCGGGCTATACAGGGCCAGACTTGGGTAACACGCCCAATGCCAATCCACTGAACTTTATCAATCCAAATGATATCGCTTCGATGGAAATTCTGAAAGATGCTTCTGCTACTGCCATATATGGTTCACGTGGTGCCAATGGTGTGGTAATTGTTACTACTAAAAGAGGCCAGAGCGGTGCACCTAAAATTGATTTCAGTGCTTCTTATGGTACCAGCAAAATCAGGAAAAAATTTGATTACCTTACTGGTGATGAGTACAGGGCTGCTTTAACAAGTTATGGCCTTACCAGCGGCAATCTGGGCAGTAGTGTTGATGCATTGGATGCCATACTGCGTAATGGTAGTGTACAGAATTACAATATCGCAGCAGGTGGTGGTACTGAAAATGCACGTTTCCGTCTTTCTCTTGGTTATCTCGATCAAA
>JANMDL010000322.1:0-2641 GCA_031376295.1 Chitinophagales bacterium | reverse complement strand
CGCCTTCCTCACTGGTTATTTACCTGGATGGTGTGCCCGCAGTTAAATACAAATTATATTTTTCGTTATGACAATTGCCAAAACCAAGAGGCTGCTGATACGCTATGCTGCTGCATCCGACGCTCCTTTTATTTTTGAGCTGCTCAATTCACCCGGCTGGTTGCGCTTTATTGGCAGCCGCAATATCAATAACCTGGATGATGCAATGGCTTATCTTGCAGAAAGGGTAATGCCAGGCTATGAAACAAATGGCTTTGGATTGAATACCGTAACATTGGCTGATGGTACACCTGTGGGCATTTGCGGACTACTGAAAAGAGATACCCTGCCGGATGCAGATATTGGCTTTGCCTTTTTGCCGCAGCATTCCGGTAAAGGTTATGGATATGAATCTGCTGTTGCTGTACTTGAGCATGCACATGCACAACTCGGCATTAACCGCATACTTGCCATTACCGACCAGGATAATATTAACTCCATTGGTCTGCTGAAAAAACTGGGATTTGTTTTTGAGAAATTGGTACTGATGCCCGGCGAAGAGGTGGAACTAAATATGTTTGTGAGGCAGCATGCAGTATGAAAAACTTTAAAAGTATACAGCATCAGTTTTTCCTGTCCCGACGGGGAACCGGTATGCTGCCTGGTTGCGGCTCTTTTCTGCGCCGGGGTCTCATGCCAGCGCACATAGCCACGCTATGAAGACCCCTGCGGAACGGGAGCAACTTAGCGGCATCCCACAATCAAAACAACGCCCTGATACTTGCCCTGCCGATATGCACCGTTCTGGCAGTACCCGGTTTGCGGCCCTCGTACTGTATGTTCATTTCGATATTGCCCGAAAGGCGCTTGGTAAACTCCAGGTTCCACAAATAATTTTTACCGGGCAGCAGGCCATCCAGCAAAATAAAACCCACTGTAGTATTGGCTGCGCCGGGATAGGCTTTAAAATTTATCTGGTTGAGCGTAAACCTGCCGCTGATGGTGCTTTTGCTTAGTATATTGTACCGTACATCGGCTGTTAAAGCATGGTTAACGGCGCTTTCAGCAGAGTCAATATTATTTTCTTTGATGGTATAATTGTAGGATGCACTCAGCCGGAAATTTGATTTGTAGCTGTAACTGATGATGGGCTCTGCCGTGTATTGCAGTATATCGTAATTGCGGTTGTTAAATTTTGGCCCGGTGGTATACAGCGTATTAATTACACGCTTGAGTGAGAGATTGGCCAGTATTCTTTTATTTACGTTCCAGCGCAGCCTGGTGCCGAGGTTGGCCAGCTTCCTGCTTTCTACACCAAAACTTAACAAGGATTTTCCTTCGGAGGCACTGTGCGTAACATCAAAACCCCATCGGGTATTGGTACGGTTAAAGTAAATGGTATTGGATAAAAAAGAGTTGAGTGTAATCAACGTGGTATCCACTAATTTTTTGGCAAAGGGATTAAACTGGAACCCGCCGGTGGAAATGTCTTTTTTTATCACCTGCAAGGTAGAGGAGGTACTTACCCGGCTGATGAATTTTTTAAACCCCTTTGCTTCTGCCACATTGATGATGGCCGAAGGGTTTATGTCGGCACTGTAATTAAACTGTACATAACTGGCCCGTACAAACGAATTACTGGGGGTAAATATCCTGATGTATTTTTTCTGATCCTGAAAAACGGCTATTTCAAATTCATTCAGCTCAGGTATATTGTTGCTGTTATAATCTATCCAGGTGTATTCGCCCTGCCCAGCCGGCACTTCAATATAGGTAAACTCTCTTTTCTGTTCCTGCCCGGTGCCCAGCTCATACAGCATACTGCCTGTAAGCAAGCCCTTCCACTCATTTACAAAATACTCTGCCCTGCCCAGCAGGCTCTCATCCTGTTTTTGTTTGCTGATAAGGGTATTCTGCACCGTTAACCTGCGGTAGGTTACATTCAGCTTTACCTGGTGGTTTTCATTGCGCATCAGTTCGGTAAATAAATTATAGTTATCACTTTTATCGGCCTGTTGCAGCAGATTTTTTACAGGCAGTAAATCGTTCCGCCTGAACCAGGAAACTCCCCATTTGTTTACATTAGATAATGGCGTTTTAAGAAATACCTGCCAGATGTTAAAGCCAAAGCTGAAGGGCGCAAGGGTATCAGTAATTTTATCAGTTAGTTTATTGTACTCGCCAAGGTAACTAAGGCCAAGCTCCATGTTTTTAAATGACTTTAATTGCTTACTCACTGTAATGGTTGGCCGCAAATACATTCCTTTCTGCAATGGAGTATTCACCGTTGAAATGCTGAACTGGTCACTCAGCCGCCACCCTCTTTTTACCAGTGCATGGTCAGTTACATGGCGCAGGCCCGTGTAGGCCGTTCCCCGGCGGTAACTGGTTACCTGGTAACTGAAATGGCCAGCAAGGCTGTCGCCCAGCCTGAAGGATGCTGCTGCAATATGCTCATCAGCAGGTGTTTCATCAAAGGGCAGGCTCCAGTCACGCAGAAACTCCACATTGCGCAGGCGCTCCAGCGGTTTGAACCTGGCTGCTACATATTCATAAGCTGCCTGTGTTTGCAGGCTGAGTTTTTTATTAAACAGGTGTATCTTTTTACCATCGCCAAACCATTGCAGCTTTGCCGCCAGCCCTTTATCATTGTCTTTGTCCT
>JANMDL010000319.1:0-11330 GCA_031376295.1 Chitinophagales bacterium | reverse complement strand
TTTGTGGGTCTATGCAGTTTCAAAGCCCGCAACACTAACAATGATCTGCTTGTAAGCAAGACAGAGCAGGTTAACCAGGAGACATTTACCAAGGTGCTAATGGGAAACAATGCATGGGCTAGTATGAGTTCTGTAAAGTACTCAACACCAACGCTTGTGCTGGTAGTTGTTTTTGCAGTTGCTGTAAATACACCAACTTTTGGCAAGCTTCCCCGCCAGGTTGATGAAGAATCCAATATCATTCCCGGAGGCAAGGGCGCCTCAATCAGGATGAAGGCTTTGGATTCAAACTAATTGTTCCGCATCAGATCAGGCTGCTGCAAACAAAGCAGCAGCCTGGTTCTGTTATTCTCATAAAATGATACCGGTTTAAGGGCTGCTTGTAAAAAAGCAAATCTGTAGTAAGGCCCGGATAAGGATGCTGATGCGCTGCGGCTTACATTGGCTTGTTTTACCTTTGATTACGGGATTTTGAGCCGGACCTTGATATGTGGCAGTACGGATACGGTAAGATATGCTGGTATAGATGGTTGCCTGCCCAGGCATCTTTGCAGTAAGGATTTCAATTAAGATAAGTTTGAAAATCTTCATACATAATAACAATCACAAACATTTTTTCAACAAAAAATCAGTAATTATGAAAATAAGACATTTAGTATTGATGGCAGGTGCAGTTGCATTTGCAGGTCTTTGCGGTTTTAAATCTCTGACTGTAAACCAAAAGCATTTTTGTGTTAATAAGGCAGAGAAGATTAATAAGGAAGTATTCAGTAAGGTGCTAATGGGAAATAACCGGGAGGGTATGATGAGTTCGATAAAATATTCGGCTGCAACAGTTAATACTGCGCCTTCCTTTGCGCCTGTTACCAATACTTCCTGCTTTGCCAGTATACCCAGGGAGCCTGTTGACAGTAAGCGTTTTATTTCTGCAAAAAAAGAAGCTTCACGCAGAATGAAGGCTTTAGATTCAAAGTAATCATCAGGTTCCCGTAAGGCCTGCCATGGCTGTGTTATTGGGTTATCGTGACAGGGTTACTCACTCCTGTAACACACTTATGCAGGCTTCACTCATGACTGTGCCGATAAGTTAATATTATGGCAGGTACAATATTTTTATAAACACATGATAAAGAAAGTTATACAATCCGTTATTTTACTGGTTTTTTCAGCTTACTGGATAATTACGTTTTTGTACTGCAGCCCGGAAAATTATGTCAGAATAAAATCTGACGGGATATTATCAAAGTTTGAATCAGTTTTTTATCAACGATGGAGCTTTTTTGCCCCGCCTGCTGATTTTAATTTCAGGCTTTATTTTGAATACAATGATAAAGACAGCCTGCGTTTAACTGTGTATGAAATCTTAAAACCAATTGCCCGCCAAAAGCAGTCGGCAGCACCTTTTAATGCCAATGAGCAATTTATTGATTATATCATTAACAGTTCAGTAATTGAGGTTAACGAGGCCCTGGTTAACTACCTTAAAGTCTGCAAGAGTGAACATCCGGAGTTATCTGACCAGGTTAATTATACTGAAGCTGTAAAAAGGTTCAATGAAAATGCGGTGAAACTGTCATTCCCGGGCTATACAACGCTGAGAAACTATTTTAATATACACTACAATACTTTTTTAAAGGAAGACAGCACCCTGAAAAGAGCCTGCTACGGGAGAATGATTCTTGCAAAAATTGAATTACCCAGGTTTGAAAACAGGGACAGCCTGCTGGTGAAGGGTTATGCGCCTAAGGAAATGCCCGTTTTCCAATCATCACTGATAAAACTATGAGCAATTGAAAAAGCTTTTTTCACCTTCCGGTCATTATTTATATCTTTCCATCTTCAGGGTTTATCTTGCACTGCATGTACTGCAAAAATTATTTTTCTTTGCCGGGCATACCGATATGCTCTTTGGGAGTAATTCATTTGCAAGACAGAATGGCGACGCCCTGCTACCCGTAATTGGCCTGGATCTTGATTTTGTACGCAATCATTACTGGTATTTCCTGGTACCTTTTTATATTATCACTTTTTTTGTGATGTTTGGTATTGGCAGGAATTTCTCCATATTCCTGATGTATTTTTTCCTGGAAATTTTTCAACGGCTGAATAATTTCATTCTTAACGGAGGGGATAACCTGCTTAAATTTTTAATATTGTACATGATCTTTGCCGACTCATTCAGGTACCTGACCATCTATAAAAGTAAGACTGCTGTACGTGAATCAGGTACAGCAAATATGCTTACGAACCTTGCGGTTCTTTCTGTAAAAGTGCATCTATGCCTGGTTTATTTCATTTCCGGGATTCATAAACTTAATTCCAAACTTTGGTTTTCGGGTGTGGCAAGCTACTATACAATGCTTAATGAACGCTTTGAAGGAACAAGCTGGAATAAGCATATTGTGCAAAACGGTTTTTTTGTAACTGTGTCAACTTATTTTGTAATGCTGTGGGAGGTGTTTTTCCCCTTTCTTGTAAATACAAAAAAATTACGTTTGTTCACCCTCATAACCGGGGTGTTCATACATGCCGGGATCTTTATCTTTATGATGATTTACGACTTTGAAGTACTTTTTGTAGCCTGCTATGGATTTTTTTATTCTGATGAGGAGTTAATAAGGTACTTCGGTAAAGCGAAGCAGTTTTGCATAAAAATGTATAATAACCTTTTTTTACGCACCCGCAAAGCTGGCTGATTAGCCGTATAACTGCAATCCGTTATCCGGTGCCGGGTGAGCAGGTAACGGTAAATGTACATGATGCATTGGGTCAGATCGTATTCCAGAAGCGTGTGGTAACGGGTACACCGTACACCAGGCTGGATGTAGACCTGAGGAACAAGGCAGCAGGCTACTATATGGTAAACGTTGTAAATGGCAGCAACAAAACGCTGGCCACCAAGCGGGTACTGGTATCGCATTAATCAATAAATCAGTTTTAACAACAAGGCTGTTCCGCAAGGGGCAGCCTTTTTTGGTGTGCTTACAGCGTTTATTGGGTAATGGCCGCAGTGTTGCTATACTGCAGGTATTTCATTGCCCAGTAATTGCCAATTGTTTTACAGCAACTTTTGATTGCGGCCCGGCAAGGCTACATTGTTGCCCTGCAAGGCTAAATTGCTTAGCTGAAAGCTGTAATTGCGGCACTGTAAGCTGCCATTGTTTCACAGCAGATGGCGATTGTTAACCTGTAATTGCTCATTGTTGTACCGCAACCTGCCATTGTTTTACAGCAACCTGCCATTGTTGCCCTGCAAGGCTAAATTGCTTAGCGATAAGCTGCCATTGCAGCCCTGCCACGCTATATTGCTTAGCTGAAAGCTGCCATTGCAGCAGAGTAAGCAGCTATTGTTTTACTGTAAGATTGAATTGTTTTATTGTAAGATTGGGTTGCAGCCCTGTAAGATTGAATTGTTTGACAGCAAGATTGGGTTGCAGCCCACCATGATTGAATTGTTTGACTGCAAGATAGGGTAGCAGTGGTGGGAAAAGTAATAAAAAAACCACCCGCCACCCAAAAAACCGGCTATTACGCCTAACTTAGTGCCATAAATTATTATATTGTGCATCATGAAAGATAAAGTAATCAGCAACATTAAAACCATACGGGAAAGCAAAAACTTTACGGCAGAATACCTTGCCACGCAGCTTGGCATCAGCCAAAGCACTTACAGCCGCAAGGAAAATGGCGAAACAGATTTTACCCTGCCCGAGCTGGTAAAAGTAAGCGAGGCGCTGGAAGTGCCGCTGGTAAAGATTATTGACCTGGATCTGGCGAGGATTATTAACAATACCCAGCACAATGAAAATACGACCAACAGTAATGGGTTTGTGGAAAATCAAACAAATAACAGTGCCGAAGGTTATAAAGTGGCCATAGAAACACAGGAAAAGGAGATTGCTTATTTGCGGGCGCAGGTAGATAAGCTGATGGATAAGCTGGGAGGATAAGGTTGAATAACTTGCATACCAGCAATAAAGAACTGCTGAAAATAACCAGCCCATTGGATGATTTGAACCTTATCTGAATTGTATTTGCGCTACTCCGGTGCAGTTGCGCTTTTTTTTATAAAACGCTATAAATCAATGGCTAAAAAAAATTGTTGGCTACCAAAAGTTGCGTATTTTAGCACAAATACGAACGTTACCTGCAAGGCTATTGGACACCCTACACTTACACCAACAAACTTTATAATTTGTACATTTGCAAGAAAAATTTTGACAATTACTAAATGACGATACAACAATACATTGACAACATAAACCAACGATACAAATTAGGAAATGCAACCGAACATACTTTTCGTGGAGCGTTAGAACAATTAATTGAAAGTTTAGTTCCCGACATAAGAGCCACAAACGAACCCAAAAGACAATCTTGTGGTGCACCCGATTACATTTTAACCAAGAAAGATATTCCAGTTGGATTTATTGAAGCCAAAGACATTGGCGACAAAGACCTTGCAGGTTTAAAAAAAACAGGAAACAAAGAACAGTTTGACCGTTACAAAGCATCGCTAAATAATTTATTTTTTACAGACTATTTAGACTTTCACCTTTATATAGATGGACAGTTTGTAACCAAAATTGCCATTGCAGAAATTACAGACAAAGGAATAATTGCGTTACCTCAAAACTTTGCAACTTTTGAGAACCTCATAAAAGACTTTTGTTCTCACATAGGACAAACCATAAAAAGTTCAAAAAAATTAGCAGAAATGATGGCGGGCAAAGCCCGCCTTCTTTCTGATATTATTGAAAAAGCTTTAACCACAGACGAAACGAACAAAGAGGATAGTACACTTAAAGACCAAATGAATGCCTTTAAGAATATTCTTATTCACGACATTACAGCCAAAGGTTTTGCAGATGTATATGCTCAAACTATTTCTTATGGAATGTTTGCAGCCCGTTTGCACGACCCTACTCTACCAACTTTTAGCCGACAAGAAGCTGCTGAACTTATTCCAAAATCAAACCCTTTTTTAAGAAAACTATTTGGTTACATTGCAGGACCAGACCTTGACGATAGAATAAAATGGGTGGTAGATAGTTTAGTAGAAATATTTTTGGCTTGTAATGTAGAAGAGATTTTAAAAAACTACGGTAAGACAACAAAAATGGAAGACCCAATAATCCATTTTTACGAAACTTTTTTAAGTGAGTACGACCCGAAATTAAGAAAAGCAAGAGGCGTATGGTACACACCTGCACCCGTAGTAAATTTTATTGTGAGAGCCGTTGATGATATTTTAAAAACTGAATTTGATTTACCACAAGGACTTGCAGATAATAGCAAAACAAAAATAAAAGTAAATGTACAAGGCAAACAAATTGAACAAGAAGTACACCGAGTGCAAATACTTGACCCAGCCACAGGCACGGGAACTTTTTTAGCCGAAGTTGTAAAACACATTCACAAAAAATTTGAAGGGCAAAAAGGAATTTGGAGCAATTATGTAGAAACGCATTTATTGCCACGCCTTAACGGTTTTGAATTGCTAATGGCAAGTTATGCAATGGCACATTTGCAATTAGATTTGTTATTAACTGAAACAGGTTACAAGCCAACAGCCAACCAACGACTAAGAGTTTACTTAACTAATAGCTTAGAAGAAAGCCACCCCGACACAGGAACACTTTTTGCAAATTGGTTAAGTACTGAAGCAAACGAAGCAAACCATATCAAAAGAGATGCACCAGTTATGTGTGTAATTGGAAATCCACCATATGCGGTAAGTAGTACTAATAAAAATGAGTGGATACAAAATTTAATTTCTGATTATAAAAGAGACTTAAACGAAAGGAAAATAAATCTTGATGATGATTACATAAAATTCATTAGGTATGGCCAACATTTTATTGATAAAAATGGTAGCGGAGTTTTAGCTTATATTTCTAATAATAGCTTTATTGATGGAATTACTCATCGACAAATGCGTAAAAGTTTATTAGAAAGTTTTGATAAAATTTACATTTTAGATTTACACGGCAATGCAAAGAAAAAAGAAGTTTGCCCTGACGGCTCAGTAGACCAAAATGTATTTGATATTATGCAAGGCGTATCAATTAATATTTTTTTAAAAACAGGAAAGAAAAAGAAAACTGAATTTGGGCAAGTATTTCATTCTAATTTACAAGGAAAAAGAGAATTCAAATATCAAACTTTAAATAATTCAAACATTGATTCAATAAATTGGAAACAATTAGAATATTCTGCGCCTTATAGATTTTTTGTACCAAAAGATTTTGATTTAGATTCCGAGTATAATAAAGGGTTTAGAGTAGACGAGTTATTATTATCAAACTCAAATGGTATAGAAACAAAGTGTGATTCTTTGGCTATTCAATTTAATAAACAAACATTACAAAATGTCATCGAAGATTTTAAAAAAGAAGAAGTACAAACTCTAAAATTGAAATACAGTGAAAAAGAGGATTCGAGTGGTTGGAGCTTTTCAAACGCAAAAAAAAGTATATTAACTGATGTTTTTTCTCAACAAAAAATTCATTATAGACCATTTGATTTTAGAGAAACAATTATTACAAAAAATTCAGGAGGTTTTATTGGACGTTCAAGATTTGAAGTAATGAAACATTTTCTACATCCAAATATTGGGCTTATCATTCCACGTCAGACTACCCAAGATTATCGCCATAATTTTATAACTAACAAAATAATTGAAGGAAACATAACTGCAAGTGCCAAACTATTTGGAACAGGTTGTGTATTTCCTCTCTACCTCTACCCTGACAATAAAGGACAGCAAACTATTGACCAAAGCAATGAAAGAAAGCCAAACTTAAACATTGAAATAGTAAACCAAATAGCAAAAAAAATAGGCTTAATATTTACAATAGAAAAAGAAACAACAAAAGGAACATTTGCACCAATAGACATTTTAGATTACATCTATGCAGTTTTACACAGCCCAACTTATAGAGAAAAGTATAAGGAGTTTTTAAAAATAGACTTCCCAAGAATTCCGTATCCAACAAACGAAAAAACATTTTGGCAGTTAGTTGCTTTTGGTTCAGAGATTAGACAAATACATTTATTGGAAAGTCCAATAGTTGAAAAGTATATTACGCAATATCCTATTGACGGAGACAACCTAGTTACAAAACCAAAATACGAAAACGGAAAAGTATTTATAAACGACACTCAATATTTTGACAATGTACCCGAAGTGGCGTGGACATTTTTTATAGGCGGTTATCAACCTGCCCAAAAATGGCTCAAAGACAGAAAGGAACGGACACTTGAATTTGACGACATTTTACACTATCAAAAAATCATAGTTGCATTGACAGAAACAGACAGATTAATGAAAGAAATTGATAAAATTCAAATTTAATAAGATGAAAAAATTACTTTCATTAGGTGTAGATGGTGGCGGCTTTGATGTATTTGAAATGGCTAATAAAACTATTGTAGAAAGTGGAAGCAGTGGAGGGATTTTAGATGAAGACGAAGACCCAATGAAAAATTGGAATAAGAAATTTGAAACTTTGGAGGATTGGTGGAGGTACTTTACTACTAATCATTCCAATCATTGGATTTGTTTTAGCCTTTCTTTTATTGATGTATCAGTAAAAGAATTTGTATTGCAAAAAGTAACGGATTATGATAGTTCACA
The DNA here is from genome assembly GCA_031376295.1 of Chitinophagales bacterium. Lineage (GTDB taxonomy): Bacteria > Bacteroidota > Bacteroidia > Chitinophagales > Chitinophagaceae > Ferruginibacter. Next base: position 3,691 of record JANMDL010000319.1, on the reverse strand, counting down.
TTTTGAAGCTGATTATCATAAAAACGAATGGCTTTATCGTATTAATGATAACAAATAATAAATATATGCAAAGGCTTAGACATCGAAGCGAAGAAGCCCAGCAGGTAACATTTAGTGGTATAGCCGAGAAGCCCCGCAAAAATTCAAAATCGTACAAATAAAAATAAAAAAGCCCCGGCCTGTTTGAGACCGGGGCTTTTGGCTATACCCTGTTCAGCGACACCCGCCATTAGGGGATAGCTTATACAGGCTGCCCACCAGTAAAAAAGTATACAGAAATGCATCTATTCACATAATGTGTATATTTGGTGCGGCAGAGTTTTTTCACAAACTTTCGTTGCCAGCCATTTTTCAAGGCCATTCTGAAATAAATTGATAAAAAAATGGAGTTCAAAATTACCGGAAAGTATAATGAAACATATCTTGAAGAATGTTTAGCTCTGTGGAAGTTTTCATCAAAGGAGGCTTTTAATAGTGTAAAGACCTACTCGATTTGTTGTCTTGTTTATTTACTCATTGGTTTAATCAACTATTTAAAAGGCAAATCAATCTCACTTTTTATAAGTTCTTTTGGTTTGGCCTGTTTGTTATTGTTAATTATACAATTCCTGAATATTTATCAGTTAAAAACAAGGACAAAAAAAAATTTGTCAACCCGGATTGATAAATACAAAAGTAACCCGACTGCTTTACGTGAACTTCTCTTTACTGAAGACTGTATAAAATATTACGACCCAGAAATGCTATTGGAATTAAAATGGGCAGCTTTTTCTCATTATCAAGAATACGGAAATTATGTTTTTTTCTTCTTGAACGAAAGTAAAAAACCAGCATTAAGCATGGACAAAAAAAATATTCCAGAATCAATAGAGAAGGATTTGTTCGCACTGATCAATTCTAAAATTTTAATAAGGAGCTAAAACCGCTACCAACAACTAAGGCTTCGTTGCGTGCGCAGCGCCAACAATGCAGCTGGGTGTTTGTTTCAACTCAATGGCAGGGTAATATGGCTATTCACATAATGTGTATATTTGTTGCGGTAGAGTTTTTTCACAAACTGCCGTTAGCGGTCATTGTAAAAGACGACCTGCAAATCACAAAGGACAGAAATTTATACAGTGGAAATATTAAATATACAAACGACACGACTTAACATTCGACACCTCGAATTATCAGACCTATCAGACTTTCATATTTATCGTTCAAATCCAGAAGTTACAAAATACCAAAGTTTTTATGTTATGACAATTGAACAAGCCGAAAAGTTTATAAAAGACAACTCTGCAAAGCATTTTGGTAAAGCAGGAGAATGGGTACAGTACGGGATTGAAAATATTGAAACAAGACAACTTATTGGCGACTGTGCAATTAAACTTGACCCGTACGACACAAGAATTGCAGAAATTGGAATAACTATTTCATATCTCGAACAAAAAAAAGGTTTCGCAAAAGAAGCTTTACTTGGCATATTGACTTTTCTATTTGACACAAAAGAAATACACCGAATTGTTGAAATAGTGGATACTGAAAATGCAGCTTCAATCAACTTACTAAAAAGTACAGGATTTAAACAAGAAGGACACTTTATTGAAAACATATTCTTCAAAGGAAAATGGGGAAGTGAATTTCAATACGCAATGTTGAAACGAGAATGGGTCAACAAAACATAATAATATTTGACAAACAAAAAAACGAACCGCTAACATTTAGTGGCATAGCCGAACAAGATATTCCATTCATTACAGATAAAATTGACCAATGGATTAGGACTTTTTGGGGCGACCTTTTTATAAATAATGTACGCAGACATACTGACAAGACTGAAGTTCTTCCAATTGTAGCGTGACAAAAACAACCGCCAACATTTAGTGGTATAGCCGGGAAGCCCCGCAAAAAATCATTATCGTTCAAATAAAAATAAAAAATCCCGGCTCATTTGAGTCCGGGGATTGGTGCTCCTCCGGCGCACACGGTCCTCCTACGGCGGCTATACCATGTTCAGCGGCACCCGCCATTAGGGGATAGCTTATACAGGCTGCCCACCAGTAAAAAAAAATACAGAAATGCATCTATTCACATAATGTGTATATTTGGTGCGGCAGAGTTTTTTCACAAACTGCCTTTGGACGTAATTGTACAGCGACTCTCCACGACAGACAAAAAAAGCAAAAATTTGTATTAAATTTGACAACTAATTTTTAAATAAAATGGCAAAACAAATTTTTATCAATTTAGCAGTAAAAGACCTGCAAAAATCTTTGGAGTTTTATACTGCATTAGGTTTTACAAACAATCCTCAATTTTCTGACGACACAGGAAAATGTATGGTGTGGTGTGAGAACATTTTTGTAATGCTTTTGACACACGAAAAGTTTACAACCTTTGCAACCAAACCTATTGCAGACACCAAATCAAATTTAGCAGGACTATTTTCATTATCGTTGGAAAGCATAGACGAAGTAAATAATTTAATGACTAACGGACTTAAAGCAGGTGGAACTGAACCAGCCGAAATGAAAGATTATGGTTTTATGCAACAGCGAACTATTGAAGATTTTGATGGACACACCTGGGAGATTTTCTATATGGACATTACGAAGTTTCCGCAACAATCGTAGTAAATTAAACGGCAATGAACAAAGAAATTCAGGAATACAATCAGTCATTAGAAGAAGTTGAAATTTGTAATAAATTGGTAACGCTGATAGACAAAAACTTAAAGAATCCAGAAAGTAAAATTTGGCATTCTCATCCTGTTTGGTTTTTGGACGGAAATCCAATTGTTGGTTACAGTAAACAAAAAAAAGGAATACGGCTAATGTTTTGGAGTGGTGCAGATTTTGAGGAAAGTAATTTAAGTGTGAGAGGCGTTAAATTTAAAGATGCTTCTGTATTTTACAACTCAGTTGCTGAAATAAACACTACCGACATTAAAAGATGGATAGAAAAATCAGCGCAAATTCAATGGGACTATAAGAATTTGATAAAACGAAAGGGTAAATTAGAAAAATTAAAATAAATTAAACAATATGGCACAAATAAATCCTCACATCAACTTCAATGGAAATGCCGAAGAGGCATTCACATTTTACAAATCAGTATTTGGCGGAGAGTTTGCAAAAATAATACGTTTCAAAGACTTGGTAAGCCCTGAATTTCCAGGTGTAGAAACGGAAGCAAATCTAATTATGCATATTGCTTTGCCAATAGGTAAAAATACTTTAATGGCGAATGACGTTCCTGAAATTATGGGACGGGTAAACGAAAATGAAAACAGAAGTAAAATTTCAATAAGTGCGGAAAGCAAAGAAGAAGCAGACAAATTATTTAACGGACTTTCAGAAGGCGGAAAAATAGAAATGCCTCTTGCTGACAGCCCTTGGGGTTCGTATTTTGGAATGTTCAGAGATAAATATGGTATTGAATGGATGGTGGAATTTGACCCAGGACGCAATGGTTAAAAAAACAATAGCCACCTGCATGTAGTGCTATAGCCGGGAAGCCCCGCAAAACGTAATAAACTTTTTTTTAAAAAAAGCCCCGGCTCATTTGATTCCGGGGCTTCCAGCTTTGCGGGATACGTGTTGGCTATACCCTGTTCAGCGTTACCCCTCCTTCAGGTGGTTTTGCAGCACGCAGTTTTGAATCCAGAAACGTTAACAGACCTGACGGGATAAACGCTCTTCAATGG
>JANMDL010000294.1:0-6103 GCA_031376295.1 Chitinophagales bacterium | reverse complement strand
CCCTGCTTGCAGGATATAATTTTAAAAAGGGCGATGTCATCCGCCTTGAAAGCAGCGATAAAGAGGTAGTACTGGCTACTGCACAAATTATATCGGCACAACTGAAAAATACCCGTTGCAGGGTATCACTGTATCATCTTGATGCTGTACTTTTATCCAAATATTCAACAAATGAACTGGAAAGTATTTTTAATAGCCTCCGTTAGCGCCGCAATGGTTTCGTTTCCGCAAAATATCATCGGCTGCAGCGGAGAGGGCAATCCCTACGATTATTATGCTTCCTTTTTTCACAATAACCTGCCCGATGCAAAGGGCTATACCCCATTTTATTATGTGGGCAGTAATTTTTTGTACGAAGAAACTGAACCAGCCTCGGTGGCCGATATGCTTGCAGGCGAATGGGCCGCATATACTGGCGGCAAGGCAACTGCGGCAGATGCGTACAAGTTTGTAAACAAATTTGCCTGGAAGGATCTGAACAGCCTCTATTTTAACCTGGAGAAAAGCCAGCCGCTCAAAATTCCCGATTCGGTAAAGCGTAATACCATGACGGATTATTTTATGAGCAATAAGGATCTGGAAGCGCTGGGCTACCTGATGTATGCCAAAAAAGCGGAGCCATTTGCCACCGGCGATGTGTGGGAGCCGCTGAACAGGGATAGCCTTAAAATGGACAAACTGATAAAGAATGGCAAACAATTATACGGCGCTGCCAAAAAAGACATTTTTAAACTTAAATATGCCTACCAGGTATTAAGGATGGCACATTACAGCAACCGTTATACCGATGTAATTAATTGGTACGATGAATACAGCAGTACAATCAACGGCACCAGCAGTGTGCTGCAGCCGCTCTGCCTGGCATTAAAAGCAGGGGCCTGTTTCCGCTCAGGAAAGCAGCAGGAAGCAGCATATCTTTTCAGTAAGGTATTCAGCAGTACCCAGGCAAAACGCATCAGCAATTATCTTGGCTTTGTGTGGAGCGTAAAGGCGGGCGAAGACAGAAGCGGCTACCTGTCGTATTGTAAAAATAGCAATGAAAAAGCCTCCCTGCTGGCCATGTTTGCCATGTGCAGTGCTGCTGACGAGTTAAAAACAATGGAAGATATTTTTGCTATCAACCCCGGTAATGAGGCACTGGAAGTTTTAGCAACAAGGGAAGTAAACAAGCTGGAAGAAACCTATTTAACCCCCATGCTGCAGCAGCAACCTGGCGGTAAAAGTTTTTATAATTACTGGCCAAATGAAGAGGCTGCTGCTAAAGCCAAAGAGGCCGGAAAAGAAGGCAAGCCGCTTGCTGCTTTTTTGCACAAAGCGGCACAAAGCGGCAAAACTGTCAACAGTGGCCTTTTTGAAACCGCCGCCGCCCATACAGCTTATATGTTAAAGGATTTTGACGCAGCAAAGAAGTACATATCGGCAGCAGAAAAAATGAACCTCTCACAAAAAGTAAAAGATCAGTTGATGCTTACCGGACTGCTGGTAACCATTAGTGAAAAAACGGTTATAGATGGCGCATTTGAAGAGCAGATATTACCCGGCCTGCAATGGCTGGAAGCAAAGGCCAAAGCCGAAAAGCCAAAGCAGATTGATTATTACGAAATAAACCAGTGGGCAAATTTTTACCGCAACCTGATGACCGATGTGCTTGCCAAGCGCTACCATGCACAAAACGATATGCAGAAGGAAGCATTGTGTATTGGAGCGGCAGATAATATGAGTAAGAACTGGTACGGAGGTGCAGTGGAATTTTTCCGCAGCAAGTTTTCAAGCAAAGATGTGGAGAAAATGTTTGCCCTGATGGACAGTAAGCAGCAGAACAAATTTGAAAAATACCTGCTTGGTTTCAATACCATCAAAAAGGCCACCGTTACAGATTTTGCCGGCACGGCTTACCTGAGGGATTACAATTATGCAAAAGCGGCCGAATGGTTTGGCAAAACAGCCGACAAAAAGGCCCTTACTATCAGCACCAATCCGTTTGTTGACCTGCTGTACGACAGGGAAGAGCGCCTGCCATCAGAAGCAAAATTCAGTACCAATAAACTGGCATTTGCGCAGGAAATGCAAAAGCTGCAGCAACTGGCAGCAAGCGACAAAGCCAATGCAGCCAAACATTTATACAAATATGCCTTAGGGCTGTACAATATTACGTACTATGGCCATGCCTGGAAAATGGTAGAGTATGGCCGGAGCGGCAGTGATGGTTATTATATACCAACAGGTGCCACAAGTTTTCAAAAAGAATATTACGGCTGCTTTGCGGCACAGGAATATTTTGAAAAAGCAATGAAAGCATCTGATGATAAAAACTTTAAAGCCCGGTGCCTTTTTATGATGGCCAAATGCAGCCAGAAGCAGGTTAAGCAGCCCCAGTACAGCGATTTTACCGGTACGGATAGCTGGGATAAATATGATGCTGCCAGTAAGCAATACCGGCCAACATTCAAAAACAACAAATACTTTCCACAATTGATAAAGGAATATAGCAGCACCCCTTTTTACAAGGAAGCCTATAATAGCTGCAGTTATTTAAGCGATTTTGTAAACAAGCGGTAACATTTACAGCTCCTTAAGCAGTTTGGCAGCAGCATCAAACTGGTCAGCATCTTTGGGTATCTGCTCCAGGGTTTTGCGGCAGTTGGCTTTGTCACCTTTTTTGAGGTACAGCATGGCTTTGTACAGGCTGGCTCTATTTGCATAATCTTTTACATTAGCCAGGCTATTGTATATGGTATGGGCCTTGTCGCTGTTGCCGGTTTCAGTATAGCAAACAGCTTTTGCCAGTAAAGTATCCCCATTATTTGTGGCAATTGGTTCCAGTATGGCAAGCGCTTCTTTGTATTTTTTGGCGGCAAAAAGAGAAACAGCATCCACTTTGCCATCACCACCCCGGCTGCTACTGCCAAATGAGTAGATTTCTCCGGCATTTTCAGCATACAATTCATCCGCAGACTTTTGAGTACTAAGCAGGGGCTGCAACAAGAATATGGCCAGCAGTGCCGCTGCAGCTCCGCCAATATAGTAATACAACCTTTTCCTTTTTTTAATGCTTACAACCTGTGCTTTGTCTTTTGGCCCAAAATATTTCTTGTTAAGTGCAGTAAGTTGTTGTGTAAGTTGAGCTTCACCGGCAGCAGCATTGGCTTTGGCCAGCAATTGCTGCTCGGTTTGCTTGTACAATTTCACTTCCGCAGCAAGGGCAGGGTCAGTGGCAATGGCCTGCTCAAAGGATTTTTGCTCGTCTTCCGTAAGGCCGTTGTGCAAGTATTTCTCTATTTCTTCGTAGTTCACAGTATATTAATTTAACTGAATAATAATTTGTAAGCCGGTGAACTTTTCACCATTTCAATCAATTTTCCCATACATTCACTTTTCTTTTTGCGTATGTACCCGTAAGTGGTGCCCATCAGGCCGGCCACTTTTTCCAGGGGGATGCCATTTTGCCAATGTTCAATCAATTGCCTGCAACTATCTCCCAATTTGGCCAGTTGCTCGTTCACCAATTGCTGCTTTTCGTCCTGCAGGGCCAGTTGCTCTGCGTTCTTAAAAACATCCTCCCCGGCACTATATCCCAGGGTGTCGGTAAATGTTACCGGGCTGCGTTTGCGTTTGTTCAGCAGGTTTATCCATTTATTCTTACAAATCAGGTATAAAAAGGCGTCCAGCGGGCAGGTGAGCACAAATCCGCTGTGGGCCTTGCGGTACAAATCAGTCAAAGCTTCCTGAAAAACATCCGCCGCATCGGCCTCAGTGCCGTTGTTGGCCAGTACCATCCGTTCAATTTTGGCCGCATGGTTGGCATATATTTCGTTAATAAGTGCCGAAGCATTATGCTTCAACCCCTCGATATATCGGTTATCGGGATGCATGTGTGTTAAAAATGTATGTGTGCAATGTTGTATGCAATATAAAAATTTAGCGGCAAAAAGTATGTATTTTTAATAATGGGTAACAAATAGCAGTGTAAATGGATATAGCAGAAATTACTCTAATTTTAAAAAACCGGAAAATTTTTAAATCATGAAAAGATATTTTTTAAGCAGGTGGTATTTATTTACAGTTTTCTTTTCAGGTATTATTGCCAATGATGCTTTTGGGCAGACAGCTGTAAACGTTAACAATGCAGTTGTTACGGATGTAAGTTCAACACCGATAACGCCAAGTAGCCCCGGAAGCCGGTTTAATTTCAGAAATCCGCTGAGAGAAATTGTGTACCCCTCTGCAACCCCGGCAACGGTAACAAGCCTTTCTAGTGCCGATCCTGTTGGTAAGTGTACTATCTGGTTCGAATATGGTGATGGCGGTTTTACAGTACTTCCAAATACCGGAAGAGCAATGATGGCATCACCATCGTCAGCTTTTTTGATGGCAACACCATTGTATGATACTACAAGAGGCAAAGACGGGTTCATATCCAGGTATGTTGTAGCCCCCCCAATTACGCCAACAAGTACCGAAAGGTCAGCCAGTACTCACAACGACACATCTTTACTTGGAAACGCTAACTTCAAACTAACTCCCAGCAATTACGATATTGTGCCAGGCGAGTTGCTGCATTTAGCACTAACCTACCGCCTGCCTGAAAGATTGACGCAGGTTGGCGGGGGAACTTATTATGTATTACTTTATTACAATAGCGGCAACAAAAATATCTTTGAGGCATTTACTGAAAGCTCTCCTGCAGCGTTACCTGCTACTCTGAGAAAGTATAATAATGAAATACTAACCGCAAACACTCAGGACTTTTTTCAGCTTTCCAATCCGCCATCAGGGTATGCCGATTTTGCAGCTTTTCAGTTATCTGAACGGGTTACCGGTGAGTTTAATTTCTTTATTACGCTAAAAACAACAAATTCTATAGAGGTGGGCAACACTTCTGCTATTCAAGCCTTACTGGTAAGGGTCAATAAAACAGATAAAGGCAATGTGTCAGAGGTTATTGGCAGTGATATACTGCAGGGTATGTATGTGGCAAGGGCATTCGATCCCAATGACCTAGCTGTGACACCCAGATGCCTTGTTTTGCCAAAAACTGCAGGTGAATTTAAATACAGGGTGCGTTTTCAAAATCTTGGTAAGGGGCCTGCCGACATTGTAAAGGTGAACATACCTTTGCCTGCAGGCATACTCAAAGAAACACTAAAAGTGGGCGATGTGTTTTTTTCAGGTGTAAAACTAAGCGGCATAATGCCTGCAAGCAGCACAGGGGATACAATAACTTTTCTTTTCAACAGGGAACTTCCCGGCACCAGCGGCACGCCAAACGCTCTTACCAATCCGCTTACAATGGGTGAAATTAACTTTACATTAAAATCCTCAGCCGCCGTGGATGACACAATAAAGCACAGGGCATATATTTATTTTCACAGCAAGTATCCCGTAGGTGGTGCTCAGTGGGAGGAGGTGGTGCCTACAAATATTGAACATACTGTATTCAAAAAGAGCTTGTGCGAATGTACTGGTGCCAAGCCCTGTCCCCAGGGCTGCTCCTTAATCATATTAGGCCTTTGCTGGTGGTGGTGGGTACTCATATTGCTGGCAATCATCGTACTGCTTTGGCTGTTTTTCAGGAGAAGGTAATATGGCGATTTAAAAAATATTGTACCTTAAAGGCATGAATAAGTTACTCTTGTTACTTCTCATGCCTTTTTTTATTGGCTGTGGCAATCATGCCGCAGATAAAGATAATTTGATTACAACACTCAAGCGTCTTGTGCAGGAAAGAAAGCTGGACAGTGTGGCGGTTACAGGAAAGGCTTACACATGGTCAGGCAGGTTTGATGACAGTAGTTTTAAGAACTATATTATGCTGAATGTGCAAATTGCTGATAGTATCGAGTATTTTCAGAAAGCTGAAAAGAAGCCGAAAAAAATGACAGAAAATATTTTTCTTGGTAATGTTATAAGATATGAGGATGTGTTGAGTAGGGATACCGGCCTGCAGCGCATTCTTCAGAAATCGTTATACAGGCATGCCGAAAATAATTATGTAACTACCGAAGGGTACGATGAGCAGGTTGTGACGAATTATGAAAAATGTGTGCTTTATCAGGAAAAATGGGGATTCCTTGACAGTAATAGTTTTTTTTTCGCCTGTCAT
>JANMDL010000250.1:0-13108 GCA_031376295.1 Chitinophagales bacterium | reverse complement strand
CCTACTTGCAAATTATACTTACAACCAGAGTGGAGTAAAGAAAAAGAAATGATACCACTTATGGTAAATTACATTAAAGAAAACCCAAAGTGGGAAATGAGTTTGCAACTGCACAAATACATTAATGTACCCTGACAGGAGTATTTTAACAGTATCACACTATTTATTTCTGCAAATCGTTCTACCTTCATCAACAATATATAAGGGATGAAAGACTGGTATTTATACATGATCCGATTTGCATTATTGATTTGCCTGGCTTTTGCTGCACCTTCATTGCTGCGTGCACAATGGTACGACCCTGAAAAAGTGGGTAAAAAGGCCGGTGATATTTACGGCCAGGCTTACGAAGAAGCACTTGACGGTAAATATGAAGCTGCCATACAGCATATTAATGAGGCATTGAAAATTGACCCCCGGTTTGTGGATGCCTACCTTTCCCGTGCAGGAGTATATGCTAACCTGAAAAACTATGCAGCGTCGGTAAAAGATTTTGAAACAGGTATTCAATTAGATTCGGTTTATTCAAAAACATTTTTATTGCCCTACTCTATTTCCCTTGCGGGCACGGGCCGCTTTACAGATGCGCTTTACGTGGTTGACAATTTTTTAACCATTCCCAAGCTGAATGAAAAAAGTGTGGCTGCGGGTAAGTACCGCAAAAAAACTTACCAGTTTGCCATTGACTATGCATTGCTGCATCCGCAAAAAGATTATGTATTTTCATTACAGAATATGGGCGACAGCATCAACAGCAAGGCATTGGAATATTTCCCATCGCTTACGATTGACGGGCGCAAACTTATTTTTACCCGCCGGTTGAACAATGATGAAGATTTTTATGAAAGTAATTTTGAAAACGGTAAATGGAGCAATGCCAAACCGCTTGGGGGTTTAATTAATACTAATTTAAACGAAGGCGCCCAGAATATTTCGCAGGACGGGCAGTTACTGATTTTTACGGGCTGTAACTACCCGGAAGGACAGGGCAGTTGCGACCTGTATTATGCCCAGCGCAACAAAACCGGCTGGAGTGAACCTAAAAATCTTGGTGGCCTTGTTAATACCGACTACTGGGAATCCTCTCCTTCCATTTCTCCAGATAAACGGGAACTGTATTTTGCCAGCAGTTTTCCTGAGGGTTATGGTGGCAAAGATATTTTTGTAACAAGAAGGATGCCCAATGGTAAATGGGGCCGGCCGGTAAACCTTGGCCCAACTGTAAATACCAGCGGGGATGAAAGCTGTCCTTTTATTCATGCTGATAACCAGACGCTTTTTTTTAACAGCAACGGACATACCGGTTACGGGCAAACGGATTTATTTTTGAGCAAAAAAATAAACGACAGCACCTGGGCAAAACCTGAAAACTTAGGATACCCGGTGAATACCATTGATGACCAGGGTTCGCTGATTGTATCATCCAACGGGCGTACTGCTATTTATGCCAGTGAAGATACAGATACGAGGGGTGGGCTTGATCTGTATTCCTTTCAGTTAAGGGAAGATGTACGCCCGACAAGAACATTGTGGATCAGGGGTAAAGTGTATGATAAAAAAACAAAACAGGGACTTCCGTCTGCAGTAGAACTGGCTGATGTGCAACGGAACAAATTGATAAGTAAAGTACAAACCGATGAGGATGGCAATTACCTGATTACACTGCCTGTTGGTAAAGATTATGCTTTTAATGTTGGCCATACGGGGTATCTTTTTTACTCTGCCAGTTTTTCTTTAAAACCGGATGCGCCTGATTCTGTATATATTATTGATATCCCTCTTCAGCCGATAGAAACGGGTGCTGTGGTAGTACTTCAAAACATTTTCTTTGACACCAAAAAATTTAATTTAAAATCTGAATCACTGACTGAACTGGATAAGATTGTGGTGCTGCTGAATGAAAACCCCAAACTCAAAATATTGATTGCCGGTCATACAGACAATGTGGGCAAACCATCAGATAACCTGCTGCTGAGTAATAACAGGGCTAAAACAGTGGTAACTTACCTGGCACAGAAAGGCATTGCACTGAAGCGGCTTTCATCAAAAGGGTTTGGCTCTGCAAAACCGGTAGCTGATAATAAAACAGAAATCGGACGCATGCAGAACAGGCGTACTGAAATGAGTGTGGTTAGTAATTGACCGAATCAGAAAAACACTTACCTTAGTTTTCTGTTTTATTTTTTTATGACTATGCTGAACAATGATTTGCTTTACCAGGTTGCACTGACTCTTGTACCCAACATTGGTGATGTACATGCCAAAACGCTTGCCCTGCACTTTGGCAGTGCCCATGCTGTTTTTAATGCCCGTAAAAGGGACCTTGAAGCCATTGAGGGTATTGGCGCAGTGAGGGCAAGGAGTATTAAATCATTTAGTGATTTTACCAGCAGCGAGGCAGAAATTGCTTTTATTGAAAAATATAAAATTATGCCGCTGTTTATTACTGACAGCAATTATCCGCAACGCCTGCTCAACTGCTACGATAGCCCGGTACTGCTTTTTTACAGGGGCAATGCTGATTTGAATGCATCTAAAATTCTGGCAGTAGTGGGTACCCGTAACCATTCTGATTATGGCAAAAACATTACTGAAAAAATTATTGAAGATCTGAAAGCCGAAGATATACTGGTACTCAGCGGCCTGGCTTATGGCATTGACAGCATTGCACACAAGGCAGCCCTGAAGAATAGTCTTCCAACAGTGGGTGTGCTGGCGCACGGGCTGGACAGGATGTACCCCTCGCTGAATAAAACGCTTGCCAAACAAATGCTGGAAAATGGCGGATTGCTGACGGATTTTATCAGTGGTACCAATCCGGACAAGCAGAATTTTCCCAAACGCAACCGCATTGTGGCGGGTATGTGCGATGCACTGCTGGTAGTGGAAAGCGGCAAAAAGGGCGGATCGCTTATTACTGCTGAACTTGCTAACAGTTACAACAAAGATGTGTTTGCTATACCCGGCAAAACAACCGATACCAAAAGCGAGGGTTGCAATTATCTTATCAGGCAAAACAAGGCATTGCTGGTAACCTCTGCTGCTGATATTACAGAAAACATGAGCTGGCAACCAAAAAAGAAACCGGCTGTGCCTGCACAACGGAAATTATTTATTGAACTGACTGCTGATGAAAAGATTATTGTTGCCATTTTAGAGCAGCAGGAAATTATACATATTGATGAATTGTATATTAAAAGCGGGCTGAGCAGCAGTGGTGCTGCCGCTGCATTACTGATGCTGGAAATGCAGGGCATTGTGGCTTCATTGCCGGGCAAAATGTACAGGCTTACATAACAGCGTTATTTCAATACCGCAGTTTTTTAAAATATATTTTTTTTCCTTTTACGGTTACCACAAACAGGTCGCCATAATCAGCTTCTGACAAATCACCATTAATTTTCGCAGCATTGCACAAAGCGTTAACAATATCATCTACAGTGTTGCTGTGCCCAACAACTAATGTATTTTTTTTAAGGGCTTTTAACTGAGCGATAAAAGCAGCATCGGGTGCCGTGTATAAGGTTACAGGTATTCCTGCAGCCTGGCTCAGCGGTGCTGCTGTTGTTTTTGTACGGGTGGTGTTGGTAGAAAAAATATGCTTAATCCCATTTGGCAGTAAAATATTCTTTAAGTTTTGTGCCATCGCTTCACCATTGGGTGTTAGCGCCGGATCCTTCAATGGTGGTTGCGCCTGTACTTTTTCGGCATGACGTACAATGTAGTAAGTATGGCTGCAGGATGCAGCAATAAAAGCAATTACGCTAAAAAATAAAATACGTATCATCTTATTTTGTTTTTTTTTAATTATTCTGGCGGTGTTATTCTTCTTCCAGTCCCCATTGCCGCAACAGGCTGTTAAGGTAACTATCGTTGATTCTTGGCTGGTCGTAATGTCCGGCAATTACCTTCTGCCGTTGAGCTTCGTACAAAGTAACGGCACATGCCACTGATATGTTCAGCGATTTGATGATGCCCACTTGTGGTATAATAAAATTTCCATCTGCCATTGCAATAATCTCTTCACTTACGCCGCTGTGTTCGTTGCCAAAAACCAATGCAACGGGTTCGGTAAGATTCAGTTCATATAAACCCACTGCATCTGTACTTAAATGGGTGGTGTAAATTTTTTTATACTTTTCTCTTAATGCACCAAAGCAGTGATCAGCATTTGTAAACTGGTGAATGGTGAGCCATTTGGCGGCACTGCTGCTGCTTTTGGCACCCCACTTTTTATGGCGTGGAATTTTTGTGTTGAGTATATATATTTCCTGTATGCCTACCGCATCGCAGGTTCGCATAACGGCTGAAATATTATGCGGGTCAAATACATTTTCAAGCACCACAGTAAGATCGGGCTGCCGCTTATTTAATACCGACAAAAGCCGCTGATAGCGTTCGGGGGTCATACTGCAAATTAATCAATTAGCCTGTATAAAAAAACCCGGCAGTAAACCGGGTGAGTTCCTTTTGTATCTTTCAGTGATCAATCTACCCTGAAAGATATCTGGCAAATGCAGCCAAACGTAGATACCTCGCCGTTCTTTACATGTGCCTTGATGTCTTTTACATACACCGAATCAACATTGCGAACGGTTTTGGAAACTTCTTTTACGGCGCTGCGTATCGCATCGTCAATACTTACTTCTGATGTGGCAATTACTTCAATAACTTTTACAATTGGCATAATGATGATTTTTATTTGTGACAAAACAGGTTATATACAAAACAAAGCGTTCTGTATGGTGAGTAAGATAATCCTATTCTGATAATTTTCAAAATTTATCCTTTTTAGAACAGCCCTTGCATGCACAGAAAAGGTCCCGCAAATTGCGGGACCTTTATCTTATGTTGTTTTACTAAAATTAAAATTTAGCTACCAGGCCAGCCTGGGCAATAGAACCTGTAACATATCCAACCTCTGCATAGATACCTATGTTTGGTGTGAAATAATACCTTGCACCCAATGCGCCTGAAAAACCAAATGCACTTGGAACTGCAATTTTATAAGTTGAAGTGCTGGAAGGATCGTTATCAGTTACTGTAAATTTAAAATTGCCATAACCCAGACCAAGACCGATATATGGATCAAATTTCTCAGAACTTCCGAAGTGATAGTTACCTCTTACCAAAGCCTGGATTGAAGTAAGCTTTGATGTTTCGATATAGTCTTTACCAGCTCCAAGACCATCTTTATCAGTTGCAACTGATTTAACCTGGCCATAACCTAACTGAAGACCAACACCGATTTTTTCAGCTACACCATATTCAAAACCCAAAGCAATTGGCCCTGTAGCGGTAACCTTACTGTCGTTAAAACCTGAAGAGAACTTGAACAGGGTTTTCCAGATGTTGCCGAAGCCGTAACCAAGGTTTACTACTTTAGTACCCTGACCGCCCCAGGCGCCACCGTTGTCATCCTGGGCAATTGATTTTGCTGATACTGCGAACATAAAGAGGGCAGATACGAATAATACTTTTTTCATTTTACGTTTTTTGATTTTTAATTTTCGCAAAGGTAAAGGCATTTTTTTTAATTTTCATATTTTTTTGTTACAAATATTTCCTGAACATATTGATGGTATTAGCTTTCAGCGTAAAAAAAAAGAATTGAAATGAGTTGAAAAAAATTAAGTTGTCAACGAATTTCATCCAGTTTTATTGTGTTATAATTTGAGTGATTGCCAGGATGCCATTTTCCAGCCATTTTTATTGATGTACACATCTGTATACCGGAGGTCAACTTCAAAGTTGTTACCATTGACGATACCTTTAACATGCACAATGCCATTAATAATGGCTGCCTTTTTATATATGCGTACCTGCTGCTCTTTGCTAATCATCTGCTGGTATACTATACTGCCGCTGCCTACTGAACTGATAAAAGCAGCTTTGTCCTGCACCAATCCGTTGCTGTGTATGTATACAATGCTATCATCGGTACAATTTCGCAGGTAAGCTGTATCCTTGTTCATCATCGCAGCAAATCGTTTTTGCTGCAATGCAAGTATATTACCCACTTTTGTTTGCGCATCAGCAGTATTGCATACCATTACAAAAAGCAATACTGCAGTAAAAGTTTTAAAGCTGAACTTATAAGCCATTTGCATTTTCTTTATTTTTTACCAAGTTAAGCAACTACTTAATACTATTTGCAAACTATATATGCACTGACTAAAAAATATTAATCTTATTTAGCCGCCTGTCTTAAAATTCTATAAAAAAGGGCCTTCTCCCGAAAGCCCGTAAAAGAAAAATATTTTGAAGCCCTATTTTTAAGAAAGCTGCCATTTGTTTAAAAAGCCCGACGCCTGCCTTACACTGCGCTGGCTGCTCCACATATCAATTGCTCCGAATTTTTTTCTGTTGCCATCAATTTTAATGCCTGTTGCAACTGTTTCTTTTACTTCTGTTACCAAATGCTGTAACGCTTCTTTGCCCATTTGCTCAAATGCGGGCATACTCTGTCCTTTCATAATCATCTATGTTTAAAATTTACAATTCGTTGTTATTGCAGGGCAGAAAATGAAGTTGTATAAAACCAATTTTGCAGATCTGTGCTCCGGGAGAACCCCCTGAAGTGTTGACTATGCCCTGTTTCGTGGTGCAAAGGTACGGATAGTTAGCGTTGCAACCAAGTAAAAAAAATGTTAAATGGCATTCAGCAGTGCCGGACGGTTGATAAAGGCTTATAAATAAAAAAGGGTACGGATTAAAAAAATTTGAACTGCCTGCTTTACAATGCAGCATTAACAGTAAGTTATATATTCAGAATAAGATCAATAACGTCAGTCAGCATAACGTTAATGCATATACTGGAATATTTACATAAAATTTTCAACTATTTTACTTTAACCAGTTTAAGCTGTTCATTAAAGGATGCCGCATTTACCTGCACCATGTACACACCATTTTTCAACTGCCTGAATTTGTTGCTGAATAATGGTTGCGCTGCAGCCATATTACCAAAATATGACATCATCAGGGTACCATCTGCACCAATGATTTTTACGGAAACAGTTTCTTTGTTACTAAAACCTGCCGCTGCTATCACAATATTACCGTCTGAAGGATTGGGATATACTTTGAATGCTTTTTTTATAATATCTTCAGTTTCAATAATGCCCTCATCAGTTTCCGATCCACCTGTTGTTCTCAGGCTGCCTGCACCAGTACGTGTATTGACTGTTACCGGGGCTGTATAAGTAATATTAGCCCATACCTTTTGACCCGCCTGTGTGCTGGTGCTGTTTTTTACCTTTACTGTAAGCCAGCCATCGGCCGTGGGAGTGTAAGTGCCTGTAAGCGGAGCAGTATTAGATGAGGTGCCCGTTGCCTGCGACAATAATGTGCCGCTGGTATTGTACAAAGCAATATTCTGACTGAGGCCGTTTACTTCGGGAAAAACTTTATAGGTAATGGTTTTGCCCGATGCTGTATAAATGCGGCCAACTGTACGCTGTGCAGTGGAATTGGTGGGCAGTTTACCACCCTGTTTCAGCGATTTAGGGTGACTGTCGCCCAGGTCATCAGCCATTTCCCATTCCTGCACCGTTTGTGTTGAACGATTGGGTGCATAGCCAGCGAGGTAGTTATAAATATCAGTTACTGTATTAATGGTTACACCTGCAGGCTTGGGTGCCCACACGGAATAGCCATGCCCCCTTGCACCTGCAATGGTGTGGCCAACAGGAGCTGTTTTTATAAGCACCCTTCCATCAGCCTGCACCCTTGAAACTGTTACACCATGCGCCCCGGAATAATCAATCAGATCAACATTGCGCCAGCTTACATCTGCAGCATTTACCCATACTTCTTCATCCTGCGTGTTATTGGCAATTGCATTGTATTTATCGGTAACGCCAATTAAAGCCCTTCCGGTTCTTTCAAATACTACATGATCGCCGCTGCCACCTTTCACATAAAACGGAGCCTGGGTGCCAGTGAGTGCAGTAGGCACCCCATAATCGCCATTTTTGTATTGCAACTGTTGATGCGCCTGTATAATGTTTACGATATCATTGCGCACCGGCAAATCGGCTGCACTTGCAGGCAGGTGAGAAAAGCGCTTGCTGGTGGTACCCACATCAAACAAATCCTCAAAAAATACAACACGGTTGCCATCCATGGCAAAAACAGTTGCATAAGCTGCAAAAAGGCGTGGCTCCCGTGGGTCGATATGCTGGCCATTACCACCCAGCTCCTGGCCAGTATCCCAACCGGTAGCATCACCCAATGGCTTTAAAAAATTTCCATTGCCATCAAACTTTGGCCGGTACGTATCATGACTGTTTACAAAGGGGCAGGTACGGTGCACTCTCTGTGAAGCATAGTTATAATACCTTTTATCCTGTTGCTCTCCAGGCAGATTTTGCATATTGTATGCACCAGTATTCAATACCATACTGTACAAACCGCCATTGGCACCGTAGCCCCGCAGGTTAAAATCAAAAGTACCGGTATGCTCTTCGGTACCGCTGCGCACATTGGTTACATAAGCATCCAGGTCGGCTTTACCACCAATCCATTCACCAATATTCATCATCGCCTCTCCGCCCCGGGCAAATGTTGAAATGGTGTACTTTGTATTGTAAATCAAATCTTCCTGCACATAAACAGGGAAATGCTTAATTGCATCCCAGCGCCATCCATCTGCACCTGTTTGTTTTTTGTACCAGGTTATCCAGTTGCGGGCATTATCACGCATGTAGTTGCTTGTTTGCGCCGGATTGAAGTACGGCCTTGTTACACTGCCAATAGTAGCTGAGCCTGATGTGGGAACATTAGAACTTTGCCCGTAGGCAGATGCTTCGTAGGAAATATCGGGACCAAAGAGCGGGGAACAAATATCGCCGCTTGTGCAGTTATTGTTGAGGTTTGGATAAAAGTTGGGGTAATTTTTCGACCACCTGCCGCTGCGTGTCCAGTAATCGTTTTGCGAATCATCTATCAGCGGAGTGGCATAAGAAGTATAGCGGAAATTTTTATACCCGCTTGCATTGGCTACAGAATAAGGGCTCTGCGGATCCTGCCCACCGGCTCCGGTTGTATTGTTGCCGGCACCATCTGCATGGTTCAGCACAATATCCTGTATGCCTTCCATACCGTTGGCGTGGAGTACTGCAAACAACCGCAACAGTTCATCTTTGTTGCCCATGCGGGTGTACACATTCAGCGAATCAATGCCTCCTTTCTGATATTTATCTCCCAGGTCGTACAGGTCAAACGGGCTGTACCCTACTGAGCCGGGCGACCCATTTTTGTAAGATGGCGGTACCCATACAGCATCAAAACCCATTGCCTTGAGCCGCGGCGCCAACTCAGTTAAATAGTTACTCCATTTGTTGGGAAAATTGCTGTTCCAATAATTCCACCAGAAACCCTGAAATAATACTTTTTTTACACGGGTAGCCTGTGCATGGCTGCTGGCCGAAAAAAGTACAAATAAAACTGTAAGTAAAAACAAGGCAGATTTGCGAAACAACAAAGTACTGCGGACGGTAACCGTCTTCAATTTTTCATTTAAGAACATAAGCAAGCTTTTTTTGAGTGTTAAGAAAATAGTTTAAAAAAATACCACCAACTATTGCAGACAATGGTTGGTGGTACGAATTTTATAATGTGTATTTTTTACACATTATAAATTTAATTACTATTTTCCTTCTAACCACTGATGTGGATAAATAAAGTTACGTTTGACTGCTTTTAATTGGATTTTTCAGGTGTATCAGTATTGAATCCTTCTGTATTGTTCTCTTCTTTCTTCCGTATTCCAAAATTATAGCGCAGATTTATTACAAATCGTTTTGTATCAGCCTGCCTGAAACCACTTGCACTTACCGTACCCTGCTGTATGGTGAAGGTATTGTTGTTGGTGAAGAAAAGATCATTCAGGCTAAGTGTAACGGTCAGCTTCTTTTTATAAAACTGCCTGTTGATGCTTGTATTAAAAGCGCCAAAATTACCCAGCTCATAAAACTGTTGCTGCCCTTTCAGCCGGATAAAAGCATTGACAGTAAGCATGGACAGTTTGCCAAGTTTAAGTGTCTGATACGTGAAGAAGGACCAGCTTCCTCTTTTAAAAGCCAACGGTTTGTTTTCGTACAGCCCATTGTAAAAATTATGGTTGTATTGTGCTCCCATTACAAAAAAATATTTTCCGCCGGGCGGCACAGCACCCAATGCCCTGAAGTACATTTCCTTATTGGTCCCCAGGTTATCATAAGTACGAAAAGCTGTGCTGCGGCTGCTGTCGGCCTGGTAAATTACATTGGTAAAAATATCTTTGGTATGATTGTAGCCCACTGCCAGCACGGGCGTTTCATCAAAGCTTACATTCGCTTCCATATTATTGGTAAACTGCGGACGCAGCGAAGGGTTGCCAATTTCGGTAAGGTATGGGTCAATAAAGCGTGGAAACGGATTGAGGTATTCGTAAGAGGGCCTGCTGATGGTACGCCTGTAAACCAGCCACAGTTTCAGCGGGTATTTAAAAATACTGAAGAGTTTATGGTTAAGATATAAGTAAGGAAAGAAATCTGTGCGGTGAATATTGAATGATGTATCAAACGGAATGATCTGCCGTCCACTCATATTGGTATTCTCCACCCTTACACCCGCTTTTATTACCAGGCCTGCAACTGTTTTGGATGCCTGCAGGTAAGCAGCATTGATATTTTCCCGGTAACGAAAAGTATTGGTGCGGACATTGTCTTTGGTACGTACACCGCCTGCCTGCCGGAAAAATTCTGTATTGCTGCTGTAATTTTGTAAAGATGTTTTCAGCCCTGTTTCAATCGAAAAGTTTTGAGGGAATTTCCATTTAAAGTCGCTTTTTGCTGTAAAAAAGTTACGTGAATTTCCAATAGCCCCATCGCCGCCGGATGCGGTAACGGGAGGTATACCCGATAAATTGGAAAATAACTGGTTGGTTTTATTGCGGTTGTAGCTGAACGAAACTTCAGTTTCCCACTCAGACCCGATTGAATCAATTTTGTATACGGCGGAAAAATCCTGGTTGAGGTAAAAAGTGCGGTTATTATTTTTTATATCGGCAATACTGTTGCTTACTGTTGCGCCGGTACTTATCTTATTGATTACGGACTGGTTGAGTGTGCTGTTATTGGAACGGTTGGCACTGAGGCGGCCGTCGTAATCAATGGTCCATTTTTTATTTACTTCGTAACTGGCACCATAGCCAAGGTAGCCGTAGTGGCCCGGGTAGCGTGTATAGGCATCCTGCGCCAGTAATGAATCTGCTGCGAATTTCCTGTCGGTTTTTATCTGCTCATAATTATCCCGTTTGCCATACTGTGTGTTGATATATGTATTGAGCCTGCCATTGTTATTATTGATATTGATACCCGCAAAACGGTTACCGTACACACCCTGGTTGATGCCGGTGGTGATGGTTCCGGTAAGGCCGGGTTTTACACCTTTTTTCAATACCACATTTACAATACCACCTCCACCCGAAGCGTCGTATTTGGCCGATGGTGTACGCAGCACTTCAATTTTACTGATAGAACCCGGTGGCAGGCTTTTAAGCATGGTAGCCACATCTGCAGCACTCATCTTCATTTCCCTGCCGTTGATATATACCTGGGCAGGCGTGGTGCTGCTGAGGTAAATATTACCATCCTGGTCTACAAAAAGCCCGGGTACTTTTTCCAGTACTTCATAGGCATTGGTAGAGCTGGCCACCAGGTTTTCCGGTTCAATAATGGTTTTATCTTCCTCCTGCCGCATCAATGGTTTTTTGGAGGTGATAACCACACCAGCCAATGTTTTACTCAACTGCTCCATAGCAAATACAAACCGGTTTGCAGTACCACTGATACTGATTCCTTTTTCCACTGATTGATAATTAACGGCTGAAACCTGCACCAGGTATTGCGACCCAACTACCAACTGAAATGAAACTGATCCACTGCTGTCAGCTGTTTGTTTAAATTGCTGGGTGCTGTCGGCCCTGTTGGTAATGGTAAAGCTGGCAAAAGCAACCGGCTCATTTTTTTTAGTCACCGCTTTAAGGGTAACGGCATTTTGCTGCGCAGTAACACACAATGGTGTAAATGACAAAAAAAAGGCTGCTGTAAAAAGTACGGTTAAAATTCTGATTTGCATACAGGTAGTTAGATATTGTATAAGGTAATATCTATGCAAAAATAAGGACAAAATCAAAGCAAACCAGTGTAGTTGACATTTTGGCTTTACCAATTTGCGCAAGTATAGTTGCCACAGAAAGTACTGAAACACATAAAAATACAAAAACAGGGCTACTGTGTTTCAGTGGCAATATGTATTACTTCACTTCAATTTCATCCACAAACAACCATGCTTTTTTCCCTGCTCCTGGGTTTCCCGACGGAATTTCGCCCCAGTTTTCAATTTTTACTTTTACATACCTTGCCGGGTTAGCATCAAAGCTGATTGCCATTGTCCCCCTGTTATTGTCCTTTTTTACAAAATCATCTGTGAGACCCATTTCTTTATAGTTGATCCCATCAACTGATATCATTAGTGATACGGTTAACGGCTGCCATATCCAGCTTGCCTCCTGCCTGAGGGCATGAACGGTAATGCTGATGATATTTTGCGTTTTTCCAAGGTCAATTACTGCTTCGCAATCAGCACCTGAAAAACCAAGGAACTCACCAGACCGGGCAAACCCTTTTTCATTCTGTACACCATCTACCAATGTAAAAGCACCATTGCCGGGATAACTTGCTGAGGGTTGATTGGTGAGTGTTATTTTTTTCCCGGTAGCTTTGTTCACATTAAAATACTGATTAATTTTATTGCCAACAGATTTACCATTGACCATTGTGGTTGCTGTAGCCAGCCAGCTTCCGGCAATCTTTAAAGGTTCCTTATAATAGCCCTTTGCTTTTTCATTTGCGTTGGTATAAAAGAGCCTTTCGCCTTTCAGGTTGCTTTCCAGTTTCCACAATACCCCGTTAAAATCTGGTGCAGGCATTACTGTTGCTTTAATATCAAAATACGCCTTACTGTAATTTGCCCCCCAACTGCTGTAAAGTTTTAAGGTATATGGCAGTCTTCTCTCAAAATCGGGCCAGTTGCGTTTTTCTTTTGGGCTCCACAATAC
>JANMDL010000243.1:0-2079 GCA_031376295.1 Chitinophagales bacterium | reverse complement strand
GGAGTGTCGGAGTGGACGTTCACGGGGACACGGGCGGACGGAACCCGTGTCGAAGTTCATGGTTGTGATCTGTTCACGCTCCGCGACGGCAAGATCCTGTTGAAGAACTCTTACCGGAAGAACCGCCCACCGATCGCGAAGCCAGCGCGCACGGCTTCTGTGCCGACATAGCGGGTTCCGCAGATGTCGGCGCCAGCAGAGGACTCGAAGACACAGTCCTCCGTCATGAACGACATGAGCCCTTCGACATCGTGGCGATTCCACGCGTCGGCAAAGGCCTGCAAAACGTCCGGGGTCACCTCAGGTATCACTGTCTGCATGATCGGGCACCTCCAAAAAGCCTTGGTAGATGAGTGCGACGTTCCGACGCCCAAGGTTCGATTGACGGGATGCACTCCCCCGCTTGTTTGCGCGAAATCCGCGCTCTGGTCTTGATTGGCACGGGGATCAGGTCTTCAACAACCGTTAGCCGTCCGGGATGAATCGTACAACCGTCGCCGTTGATTTGGCAAAGTCTGTCTGCGACTTGGCCGTGGCCGACGCCTCCTGGAAGGTCAGCGAAAACCTGTTTACCCGTCGGGCGTTGCGACGAGATTGATTGATCCCCCATGGCCACCATGGTTCGCACCATCACACACCGCTGTCGATACCTCTTCTGGCTGCTTGCCTGTCGCTTGTGCCGATTGGCACCGTGTGAGCAGATTCCATGTCGGCACGGGCTTCGCAATCGGCCTGGGTCGCTGGTTGGCCAAACATCATTCGGTGCCCGTCGACTGTGCGTACGCCGAACTCGCGCATCCCCCACGGCTCGCTGACCAGCGTTTTCATGACTTCCGCCCCAGCCGCTGCCGCCTTCTCATGGAGCCGATCGATGTCATCGACGACGAGATACGCAAAGTAGGAATGGTCCCCGAGTTGAGCGACCGGAATCGCATCCGGACACTCACCAGCCATGATGCGGCACGCGTCACGCACGTAAAGTCTCCAGCCTGGGTCGCCCATCTCCTGAATCTCGAATCCCAAAACGTCACGATAAAACGCGGCCGAGCGTTCGAGGTTCGGCACGGCGAGGACGAAACTTGTGCGGAGGATCGTCATCTTTGCCGGCTACCGTCGGAGTTAGACCTCACACCAGCACCTTTTTCTCGAGCGCCTTGCTCCAGTGGAGTACTTCAACGCCCTGACGCAGGCCGCACAGATAGAACGGGTCGGATTTCATGAGTTCGAGGACGGCCTCCTTGGACGGTGCCTCGACGACCCACAGGCCGCCTTTCGGAACTGCGCCTGATTCTGTGCGAAGAGAACCTGCTACGAGCACAGTGTCCTGGTGCTCCGCCACCCAGTCAATATGCGCTTTCAGGTACTCGGCCCTCAGCGCGCCTTGGCCCGGCTTGTCCGTGAACAGGACGGCGAAAAGCATGGGCGCGTGACTTGAGGTCTAACGCCCGCGTTCACCGGCAGGCCTCGCGAAGCGAGGTCCGCCCGAGTGAAACGCGTTGTTATACGGCACGCGCTTCAAGTAGCTGAACATCGCGGATGTCCTTTTCGTTCGCACGCTCGCGAACGGCCCGTCGTTTCATCTCCAGCAGGTCGTTCCGGTCGGCTACGCGAACAGCAACGCCATTGACGGTCGTTGACGTCGCCTTTTCCCACAAGAGATCAAAGCGCTCGTCGGCGCGCGGAGTCAGTAGATCGAGGTAAAGGGCGCGCTTCTGACTGTAGTGCCGGGCCGGTTTGGCGAAGTCCTCAGGCGCAAACGAAGCTGCGTCGTTGAAGCCGTAGAGAATGTCCTTGATTGCCTCACCGGCTTCCGCCGTAGGCTCTATCAGTAAGTCCAAATCATCTGCTGCTCGGTCGGGGCAGTAGTGCTGCACGGCCAAGCCTCCTACAAGGAGTGATCGGATGCCGCGCTCATTTAGCGTCCTGATGAAGTCGCTATTGCCGCCGAATGTCCCAAGGCCGAGCATCTTCACAGTGCCGTATAACGTAGAGCTAACCGGGCGCGGCCCAACGTTGAAGGCAACCGGACCGCAACACCAGCGGCGAAGCCGCTTCTTGCAGGTGCGGTTCCGTGTTGGC
>JANMDL010000236.1:0-2117 GCA_031376295.1 Chitinophagales bacterium | reverse complement strand
GGGCTACCCAAATCAGTTTACGGGCAATGTTGATAATGGCTTCGTTGTTTTTATTGTCCCACTTAATCAGGCTGAAATCGCTCAATTGATTACCCGCCCCGGGTTTGGGTTTTTGGTGCAGCAGGTGCTGCTGCATATCATCTGTAAATTTGCCGATAAACATCTGCAAACGGTTACGCAGGTTGTCTTCCATGGGGTCATATACAGATGTCCAGGGAATATCCAGATAGGGATGATACGGGTCGCCCATATTGTTTTGCTTGCCCAGTAGAATATCAACAGCCTCTTTAAATTGCTGGGGACAATGTTCATCCAATGGGTCGGGTACCAGGCTGGCAAATACTACCGCCCGGCAAACGGGCAATGGGCGCCTTGCCCACCACAAATGCAGGGTGGAAATATGGCCATGCCTGATGGATTTGTCCCTCACGCTTTCAGCCGATATTTCTTTTACCGGCATGGCTACTTCTATCAGTTTTTTTGCCTTGGTCATGCTGTGCTGTCGTTTTGTGGCCAATTATCTTTGAGTTCGTTCTCAATTTCTTCTATGGTGGGCAAGTTGCTTTTTAAGTTATCGGGTAATACTTCAATAAACTGAAACTCACTTACTCCCATCGGCTTATTCATATCTCTCAGCGCAAATTCGGCTTCTATGTTATTCTTGTCGCGGCACAATAATATACCAATGGTGGGGGTATCGTCGGCTTGCTTTACCAGGGTATCTACAGCCGATAAATAAAAATTAAGCTTACCTGCATACTCCGGCATAAACCGGGTGTTCTTGAGTTCAATCACTACATAGCATTTTAACCTGGTATGATAAAAAAGCAGGTCGATATAATAATCTGATTCGCCAATTTGTAAATGAAACTGCTGGCCTATAAATGCAAAACCTTTGCCCAACTCAAGCAAAAACCGGGTAATTTGAGCTACAAGTTGCTTTTCTATATCTTTTTCGTGATAAGGTGTGGTCATGGCCAAAAAGTCGAATACATAGGGGTCTTTTATGGTTTGTTGTGCCAAATCGCTTAGTGGTTCTGGCATGGTTTGTTTAAAATTAGTAACGGCCCTGCCTTGTCTTTGGTATAATGCAGATTTAATTTGCAAAGCCAGCACATCCCTGCTCCAATTGTTCTCAATGGTTTGCTGCAGGTAAAAATTTGCCTCTGCGATGTTTTCCGACTTGCTGAAAATAAGGATATTGTGGCCCCATGGAACCTGCGTAAATGGCTGTGGCAACAACTGTTGAGTAGTTGGCAGGGGTATTTGTCCAACAGGCTGTTGGATAATTGAAGGCTGATAAAAATTGTAAAACTGTTTGGCATAAAATAGGTTACTTCTTGATAACCCTTTCATATCTGGAAATTCGGACTTAAGGTCTTTTGAGATCAGATCAATTATTTTATCGCCCCATTGGGTTTGGCTTTGTTTATCTGCAATCATCTTTCCGAGTTCCCAATAAAAAACAATCAAGGCAGAATTTACTGCAATAGCAGCCTTTAACTGAGCAGAACGAATTTTTGATTTAAGTTCTGCCAGCCAGTTTTTGTAATCAGGATCAAAAATATTTATGGTATTCATCTTTTAGTTTTTAATATTAAAGGCTGCTGTTTTACCGAATAGCCTGGTTTTGCCAAACCCCGGATTTGATTATTGGCGGCAATATTAGCCAGTAAGGCTTTGCCATATCCGGCCCGGTCTTTTCCATTTTGTTCAAACGCTGCAATATAAAAACCCAAAAACCAATTGCGCAGCGTAAGCGAAGTGTTTACGGCATGCTGGCTTTGTTCCCGAATTTGTTCGTTAATTTTAGAAAGAGAATTGATGAGTTCTTTAAAATCCATATTGCTGCTTATGTGTTAATCTTTTGTTTCCATTCTGCCATCGGCAAAAAGTATTGTACACCTTTTGTTTTCAATTCAAATTTGAGTGTTTTGGCAGGGTTTTGTATGCGATACAACTCAGGGCTGCTTTTGCAATTCATCACAATGTACAACCAGGCTGCATCGCCCAACTGCGCCAACCGGTTCATTTCATTTTCACTCAGCATTACACTGCCATCTGCGCCACTGCGCCCTTTTACTTCAATATACCGCTTCAGTTCTTCTGGACTGATG
>JANMDL010000217.1:0-2510 GCA_031376295.1 Chitinophagales bacterium | reverse complement strand
CTAACGCTCAGCATGTAGTTTGCCATGAGTTGGCAATTGCAGTTCTTTTACAAGGTTAGCTTTTGTGCGGCCGGTTTTGTGTTCCTTGCAAATGTGCTGCAATATGAGGTCGCCTGTAAGAGACTTTACATTAAATGTATTGTCATTTGAATATGAAAGAAATTTCGTTTTTTGTGTTGGGTACAACTAATCGTTATTTTTTGATAAAACCAGTCAAAATCTTAAAATTATCCTTAAAAAACGCCTGAAACCCTTGCTGGACGTGAGAGGATTTTTATTCTCCCGGAGCTTTATAAAAATGCAGCGGCCTCAGGTAGCCAATGCCCTTACTGGTACGAAACCGGGTACCAATGGGTTGCCAGTTACCGCCGCTGCTGCGCCAAACCAAAAAATGCAGGTGAGGAAACATGGCAAAGCCGGTTCTGCCGCTCTTGGCAATCAGTTGGCCCTGCTGCACCGTATCACCCACATTGGGCAAAACACTATTGTATTGCAGGTGCCAATAACCGGCCCGGGATCCATCGTTGTGCTGTATAATGATAAAATTGCCATGCGGCCGGTTCTTTTTGCTCCAGCCACCGCGGTTGCTGTCTTTTTTAAGCCGAACCACCACTCCACCCCTTGCAGCATAAATAGCTGTGCCTTTTTTCATCTTAAAATCCAGCGCCGCCCTGTTTTTATGCGAAAACAGGCTGAAATAGCCCTGTACAATAATATGCTTCCCGTCTTTAAAAGGCAGTGCGTACACATAACTGGTGTCTTCCTTTATTTTACCCTGCTGCAGTTGTTTGGTGATGAGGCGGTGCGGATCCTTACTCAATGAGCAGGACACAAACAGAACCAAAACACTTACAAAAGAAAATAAAGCCTGACTTTTAATCATATTCCAAAGATAGGGGAGCAATAAAAACCAAGATGCTAATCTATGTGAACGGCTTTATAATATTTGCCGGGCCGCAGGTAAATGATGCCTTTTTTTGTTGAGAACCTGGTAGGCAACTGGTTAAAGTTTTTGTAGCCGGTATTGCTGTTGCCGGGCACCACTTCAAAATGCAGGTGTGGAAATGCGGAATAGCCTGTATTGCCACTCAGACCGATAAGCTGACCTTTTTGTACCGTATCGCCCACATTAATAAACGCACCCTCTTTTTGCAGGTGCCAGTAATTGGCCTGTGTACCGTCGCTATGCTGTATAATAATATAATTGCCTTCTGATAAATACTCGTCTTTCAGTCCACCCTTGTCACTGTCTTTGCGCATGCCCACCACCACGCCGGGCCGGGCCGCACAAATTTTACTGCCAACCTTCATTTTAAAATCAAGTGCAAGTTCACCCTGGTGGCTCATTTTGCTGTCGTAAGCCTGTATCAGTAAATGCTTTGCTCTTGGGGAAAACGGCAACCAGTACACATAGCTGGTGTCTTTTTTATACTGCCCGCCCTTGAGCTGGCGGATGCTGTAATCGTTTTGGTCCTGTGCCTGGGATGCGCCTGCACACAGGAGGAGTAATAGTGTGATAAAAGTTTTCATGGTTTGAAGTTAGGGAAAATGTTGTAGCAGCAACGCGTATAAACTGGAAATTATGGCCTGAAACATCCGCAATAACAAGTATGTGCAGGTTAAAGAACCTGCGCAAATTATAACTCTACCGCCACCAGCTCCTTACCCAGTTTATGAAGGGCTGTTTCAATTTTTCTGATTTCTATTTCCCTTGGTTTTTTTAAACGCCCGAATGATTTGGCTTGATTGGAACATCACTTATGAATTGGGGGAAGCAATCTGCATTTGTTTTACCACCAACAAAAAAGCAGCAATAAATGCTGCCTTTGTATATAGTGATTATGTGATGCCTATTTTACTTTCAATACCGGCCGCAGCTTATAACCGTCAGTTTCTTTTTTGATAGAGAGGGCTGCATCAAAATCTATCAGCAGTGTTTGCAGGTTGGCAACCAGGTTTCTGTTTACCTTTATTTTAAGGCCCGATTCGCTGCCGCTGGGTACCGTTAAGGGATGCACCACACCCAGGCTGTCTTTTACGGTATTATTGGGCCCAAGCAAAAAGCGGATTTCTCTTATTATCCCTTGCGGAAAACTGCCCGTTGCCAGCAGGGTATCTACACCGTTTTGCAGGCCCAGCAGGTTATAAATGCGGGAATTGGTGGCCATATCCACCCACCCATCATTGCTTAAAGAATCGTCAGAAAATTTAATGCGCACTTTCTGAATGTCCACATTCACTTCCTTAAGCCCTGTGGGATTATCTGTTAAAAGTATCTCCAATGTTGACTGCTCGTTGCTTTTGCTGCAGGAGTGGATAACACCTGTTGTAATGACAGCAAAAGCCAGCGCAAAATATGCCCGTTTCATTTTTTTTAATTTTATTACAGTTTATGATACACAAAACCGTGCCAAACCGCACTGCCCTTAAGTAAAAAAAATATGCCACAGAAGCACTGAATCACAGAAAAAGAATGTATTAACAGTGTTTCTGTGTCTTCTGTGGCAATA
>JANMDL010000204.1:0-5918 GCA_031376295.1 Chitinophagales bacterium | reverse complement strand
ACCTTTACCTGAAATTTGCTGGCGTTACGGGCGATAAAAAAGTGAAAAGTGGGGTTAAGGAATCGGACAAGCTGATTGATTACATTGCCTTAAAAGCATACATTTTTCCTTATATCAACCTGGTGTGGATTGGCCTTGTTGTAATGGCCATTGGTATGATGATGAGTATTATCAGGCGCCTGCAACTTTCGGCCTGGTATGCTTTTGCTGCTTTAGCTGCAGCAGCCATTGGACTCTTTTATATGTTTCTCTTTGCAAATTAGAATCACAATCGGCACGCAATTGTTCAATTACTTTTTTTACCCTCAAATCGGCCTTCTGCCGGATTTGATCATCCATTATGGTTGTATAAACAGGCACCGCATCACATGCGGCAAGAAAACTAAGGAATATCATTAGCAGGTACTTCATTTGCTTACTCTTTCTAAACTGTCCGCCAGGTTCATTATATTTATTACAGAATCGGCCAACAGAGGCACTTTATTTACCAGCAGGCTGTCGCATTCTTCTTTCATAGCGGCATAAGCCGAATCTATCCTGGCTTCTGCTTCAATATCTGCCCGCCGTTGTATTTCCTGCTCATATACTTCTCTGCCCTGGGGCGTATTACAGCCAGCCAGTAAAAAAATTATGATAATTTTAATACAATTCAACCCCATTTTTTCGTCTTGTACACTCAACCGGTTAATAATTACTGTAAATTTACAATAATGAAAGGGGCAAAAAAATATAAAAAATACCGCTTTATCAGCCTGCTTTTTATTGTTATGCTGATGACTGAAAGCAAAATGTTGGTTGCCCAGTTAACCCCGCTACCACAAAAAGATACTGTTTTTTCCGGTGTGATATCTAAATACGATACTATTTTATCCTATGCGGTTGTATACGAAGGAGATACGCTTGAAGCAAGGCAGATGGAGAATGTTTTCTTTTACAGCCGCATGAATGAAGCTGCCCTGACAGCAAGGGCTAAATGGACAAGACTGAGAAATGCCATTTATGTTACTTACCCTTATGCAAAAAGGGCTGGCGCCGTAATGAACGATATCAATGCTAAACTGGCCGGCGTATCTAGTGGGTCATCAAGAAAGAGTTATATCAAATCCCGGGAAAAGGAACTTAAAAAGGAGTTTGCCGACCCGCTTACCAACCTATCTGTATACCAGGGAAAAGTACTGATGAAGCTGATAAACCGGGAAACACACAACAACTGCTACGAAATTATTAAAGAATATAAAGGTGGGCTAACTGCCAGGTTTTGGCAAACAGTGGCTTTTTTCTTTGGCAGTAATCTTAAACAGCCTTATGATGCCGCCGGTGAGGATGCTGAAATGGAGAAAATAGTACAGGAAGTTGAGAGGATGTATGGGTACAGGAGTTAATAAGTTTAAAGTTCATCAGTTGAAAGTTTTTTGCAGTATTCGGCTGTTTCATCATCGTCACATTATCAAATTATCGCATTATCAAATTTGTATTTCGTTACTTTTGCTCCCTAAATTAGTTTACAAAATTTCCTTTTAATGAAGTTAGACTTACTTGCTTTTGGCGTTCATCCCGATGATGTGGAACTTAGCTGCGCCGGTGTGCTGATGACTGAAAAACTGAAAGGCAAAAAAACCGGCATTGTGGATCTTACCCGGGGTGAGCTTGGCAGCCGTGGCTCTGCCGAAATACGTACCCGGGAAGCTGCTGCTGCCGCTGCCATCATGGAAACAGATACCAGGATAAACCTTGATCTGGCTGATGGTTTTTTTAAAAATGACGAAGCGCACCAGCGCAAAGTGATTGCTGCCATCAGAAAATACCAGCCCGAAATTGTAATGTGCAATGCCCCGCAGGATCGCCACCCCGACCATGGACGCTCAGCAAGGCTGGTAGCAGATGCAGCTTTTTTATCCGGATTACTGAAGATTGAGACAACAGATGAAAATAACCAGCCACAGCAGCACTGGCGGCCAAAATATGTTTTCAACTATGTACAGGACAGATTTTTGCAACCTGACTTTGTAATTGACATAACGCCGGTGTTTGAACGAAAAATTGAGGCCATTAAAGCATACGGCACCCAGTTTCATACGCCGGGCAGCGATGGGCCGCAAACCTATATATCTACCCCCGATTTCCTGGAAAGTGTGATTTACCGGCATAAATGGTTCGGAAAAATGATAGGAGTAAAATATGCAGAGGGCTTTATCAGCGCAAAAATGATTGGTTTTGACGGTTTTGACGCATTTATTAAGGAAAATACCTGATTTGTGTACAATTATCCACAATTTTAACAACCATTTCCGGCCATTCATGTTTACCTTTGTACATATTCCCCTCCCGACTTTTATTAAAAAAAATATATTGAATGGTAACCCCCAAATTTATTAACAACAACAGCAGTTTTCACCAGGAGCTGAAGCAACGGGTGAACAGCTATTTTGAGCAAAAGCGGAAGTCTGCAACCGGTACGGCCGGTCTGCACTTTAAGGCTATTTTGTTCTGCTCTGCTTATCTCGGTCTTTGTATCCATCTTATTTTTTTTACTCCTGCCTCCAACTGGATAGCGATACTGGAATGTATCCTGCTGGGCTGTTTTACTGCTGCTGTAGGCTTTAACGTTATGCACGACGGCTCACATGGCAGTTTCAGTAAAAACAAAGTAGTTAATAAATTTGCTGCCATATCCCTCAATTTTCTGGGAGCCAGCAGCATTATGTGGGGCATGAAGCACAATAT
Source organism: Chitinophagales bacterium (assembly GCA_031376295.1). Lineage (GTDB taxonomy): Bacteria > Bacteroidota > Bacteroidia > Chitinophagales > Chitinophagaceae > Ferruginibacter. Next base: position 3,194 of record JANMDL010000204.1, on the reverse strand, counting down.
CATTCACCATACTTATACCAATATTGATGGCATTGATGATGATATTGAGGCAAGACCCTTTTTGAGGCTGTGTGAAAGCCAGAAAAGGTATAAAATGCACAAGTTTCAGCATTACTATTTCTGGTTTTTATATACCCTGCTGCATATAGTATGGATTTTTAAAACCGATTATGATAAATATTTCAAACGCAAGATTGGTAATGTGCCCATCAAAAAAATGACTATAAACGAACATATCGGTTTTTGGGCGGCGAAAGTTTTGTACGCACTTGCAATTGTGGTTATTCCAATTTATATCCTCGGCTTTGGTAAATGGATTGTGGGCTTCCTCATTACCAGTATGACCACAGGTTTAATCATCAGTATCGTTTTTCAACTGGCGCATACAGTGGAGCATACAGCTTTTCCGCTGCCCACAGCCGATACCAATAAGATAGAGAACGAATGGGCTATACACCAGATAAATACAACGGCTAATTTTGCTACAAAAAACAAATTAATCAGTTGGCTGGTAGGTGGGCTCAATTTCCAGATAGAGCATCACCTGTTTCCTAAAATTTCGCATATACACTACCCTGCCATCAGTAAAATAATTAAACAAACCTGCGCCGAGTACGGGCTGGTTTACGTGGAATACCCACGGATGCGCCATGCAGTGGCATCGCATGTAGCATACCTCCGCAAGCTGGGGCGTTCATAAGCAAGCAAGGATTATCTACAATAACAAAGACCAGCAGGTTGATAATTATCAGTCTGCTGTTTTTATGTTGAGCCATACTTGCACCAGGTAACTATTTTGCACAGGCTATTAATAAACCTTAGGGCTATGCTCATACAAACAAAAAATAACAACCAGCTGCTTTTATCAAGGCTAAGTGCCAATAACCTGGATGCGCTCCACCATTACCTGGATCATTTAAGTGCCGAAACTAAAAAACGGTTTGGGCCGCACCCTTTTGATAAGTGTACCCTCATCAACTTTTACAGCAATCCCGAAATGCACCGGGGTTTTGTTGCCTTTGATACAACATCAAATACCATCATTGCCTATGCCATTATAAAAACCGGCTACCTGCAGCATGACAGCCACCGGCTTCAATCGTATGGCTTAGCACTCAGCAGCCGTACAGACTGTACTTTCGCCCCTTCGGTTGCCGATGCATGGCATGGGCTTGGTATCGGCAACAGCCTGCTGCACTTTATCATTTCAACACTCAAACCATTGGGATTTAAGAGAATCATTTTGTGGGGTGGTGTGCAGGCAGATAATACCAACGCTGTAAATTATTATACAAAAAACGGCTTCACTATATTGGGGCAGTTTGATTATAATGGTGTTAATTATGATATGGTGTTTGATATGCCAAAATAATGTTTGCAGAGAATAAAATCTCCCTGCAAACATCATCAGCATTTAATCCGGCAATAAATCAATTCGTCTTCCCGGTAATGGTGAGGTTAAACCCTGTTATCACAGTAACGCTGCTGCTTGGCGATAACCGCAGGCTGTAGCAGGAGCGATTGCTGTTTACCTGCGGGTAATTGCCACCAGCAGGAATGATTACTTCTGTTTTGGCATCGGGCAATGTATTACAATCCCAGTTGGCAGCATTTTCCCATGCCGTACCCGCTGCACCCGTCCATTGTACGGCAAAGCGCAGTATGTTTTCGGGACTATTGGTGCTGCCATTTACCACACACCTGTAGCGGTAACCATAAAGGCTGGTGGGCGCCCCCGTAAGCTGCAGGTTGGCAGTATTAACACCACTGTATATGCCTCCGTTGGCAAGATTAACAAAGCCTGCCCCACTATTAACCTGCCATTGATATGTAGCTCCGGTAATACCTGCTGCATAAGATACATTTCCGCCGGGGCAAACACCATTGTTGCTGCCAATAGTTGTTTTATCCTGGTTGGTGATAACGGGCAGATTAAAGTCGAAATAGATAGCTGCATTATTGGTAAACTCATCTCCTACTGCCAACCCTGTTTTGGGCTTAACCCTGAACAATATAAAACCATGACTGCCGGGCTCATCTGTGATACTATCGGGCAGGTTGATCTTTTTAAAATCCCAGGTAGCAATACTGCCATTGAGCCTGAATACAAATGGATGACAGGCAGATACTACTTCAAGCGTACTGAGGTCGAGCTTTTGCTGCAGCGTATCCTTAACTGTAATGAAAAATGCGGTGTCTGTACCTGTATTCTGAAAACGGATAAGGTATTGGAGGTATTCGCCACCTGCATACTGTGTAGTGGTTAATGTACCGCCATGTACTTCTGTTTTATCATTGGGGTCAAATGAGCCACGTACGATTTCCCTTACCGATGCCACATTATTGGTGGAGGAAGAGTCGTTAATAACCGGGTTGGCTGTAACTGTATTGGAAATAGTGTCCCCGTTATTGAGTGCTGGTGGCGGGTTGAGTGTATAATTAATATACAGCGTGTCAATATCAAATGCATTGAGGGTAAATGGTCCCCACCAAACCGAATCTGCTGCAATACCATCTTCGGGTCTGCTGGCAAAATTATAGGTCATCCTGCTGTCGTTTTTAAAGCCAACCACCACATTGTTCATGGTAGTGGTGCCCACATTTTTGGTGATTACCCTGTAGGACACATCAAAACCCGGCCTTGGGGTACTGAGTGGCAGCAACTGCACTTCCAGGTCGTTAATATTTGGCTTTGGTGCAAGGGCAAAATCAAAGCTATCCTTTAAATCAAAATTGGCAAAGCTGGAATTACGTGAAACAGGAAAAACAGTATAATAATTATTAGCAGGCTTATAGGTGGTAACATAATTACCCGTATCCACATTATTAAGAAATTGCCCGCCAAAAATTCTTGCCGTAATGGTATCGGTATTTTTAATGCTGGTAACCCTGCCCTGGCTGTAATACATTTCACCGGCATCTTTTATGTGGTTGCCGTTATTATCTACAAAAACCTGCCCTTTTATGGTATTGGTAATACCCAGTTTGCCTACTACCATTAACTCACCGTAAAAACCTGTATTGTTATTCTGGTAAAGATCATCATCCCCGGATGTGGAAGATCCCCCAAACACAATATCGTCATTATTGTCCACCAGCATTTCATAAAAGTATTCGGCTCCTGTACCACCAACAGCTTTTTGCCATACAATATCACCTGTGCTGTTCAGTTTTACTACTGCCATATCTTCATA
>JANMDL010000183.1:0-4542 GCA_031376295.1 Chitinophagales bacterium | reverse complement strand
CTTGGGCAAACCAATCGTTAATGTGCGGCTGCCACTATTCCAGTCAAAGTTGCCGTTGCCTTCTGCAAGCAGTATGCGGATACATTTGGGCTGCATCCAGGTTTCCAGCGGGTAAGCCTGGTTGGCCTCTCCAACGGTAGTTACAGCATCAAAAAAGAAACTGTATAATTTTACCCCATCACCGAGGTATTGCTTGTTGTTTTGATCATTACTGCTGAGGAAAAAACTTACACCGGCAGCCATCGGGTCAACAAGGTATTCAATGGGCAACTGAGCCGTTTCAACAATCTTCTGTTCGGAGTTGGCATTGCCATCTGTTACAGGATCCTTTGTAATCAGCAGCTTATAAATTTTCTCTGCATCTGCTCCCCTGTCTTTACCAAAAGCGGCATCCAGCATACTGTGCCATTCGGCCATTTGTACCGATGTGCGGGGAGGCTTTACATGGCGTATTGCATCGGGCTTGTAAGTGGCATTGTTTAAATTTTTACCAGCTACTGATGCTTCGTACTGCGCTGGCGACATGCCCGTATTGCTGCGGATAACCATACGCCCTGCCGACTCTCCATCTTTATTAACAGTGGCGGGTACCAGCAATGGTGCGCTTACCGGTTCATACCGAAGATACCGGTAATTACGGATGACTGCCTGTGCTGCATTTTCCGGCGTAGTGGTCAGCGGCACACTGTTGCCTGCCAGATCAACTGTTCTTATCTTGATATTATAGTCCTGTCCGTACCGCAGTTTGGGCAAAGAGCCCTTTACAGCATTAGTAGTTACTTCCAGCCTGAAATCAATATAGGCAGGCAGCAAGAACTTTTCTCTTTCGGCACCAATGTTTTCGCCTGTTACTTTGCTGCTGTTGTCTTCCAGCGCATTGCCTGGCTTGGGTACCGAAAGGCTCCAGCCCTCCCACCTTGCTACTACCTCACTTACATTGCTGGCCTTTTGCCCCGTGGTTTCCTGCGCAATGGCTATCTGTACAAAACCCTCATCTTCTTCCATGCCGGATATTATTTCTGTGTTGCCAGATACCGGCTTGTAGGCATACACATCCATGCGCCGATGCAGAGAGAACCATTCATTGGGCTTTGCGCTGTAAGCTATATCCATGCGGTAGCCCTGCACCAGGTCATCAGTATATAATATCCCCGGCGGAAGAAAGTATTCGGCATTGCTGCTTTTTAGCACCGGCGGCACAGCTACATTTTTTTGCAGCATCAGCATGGGCATCGACAGCATAAAGGCCGACTTAGCCAGTATAAACCCTGCCATATTATTTTTAGCAATGGCAATGCCAGCGCTGCGCATACCGGGCATGGGCTCAGCTTGTTTTACATTGTCAAGATCGGAGTAAAGCGGTACTGTTTTACCCTCCCTGAAAATATTAGAACCTGTTACCACCGGCTTACGCACAGTTACCGGGTTGAGATTAAGTACAAGCGGCGTAAGCATAAGCTTTGTTGCCACCAGTGAATTTTGTGCCAGCTTCAGTTGCAGGGCATCCATCATGTTGGCCATCTTTAATGCAGCGCCATCAGTATCTACCTGGAAGATGGTGAAATCATCGGTATCAATTTTTAAGTGCCCCTTGTCAATATCACTTCCCTTTTTTTCCTGTGTGTAAAAACCTGCTGCTGTTTTTTCGTACATGGTGGGTGGCGATGAAATAACGGTTTGTGTAGTAAAATCTATCCCCACCGGTACCAGCCGCACCGTACCGGTTTCACTCACCATCTGAAACTGGCTTTTGCTCACGGGCATATACACATCCACCACAAGGCCCAGCCTGCGCAGCAACTGCGGGTAAAGAGTAAGCACCGATAAAATGTCATGAAACTCAAAATCAGGTTTTGGAATGGCTGCCACACTTGCCCGCTGCCGCAATGCCTGCGGATCATGAAAAGTTCTGAACTGCAAAAAATCCTGCTGCGGGTTGGCACTGCGGGAATAAGTTGGCAGTGTTTCTTTTGCAGTGAAGGCATTGAATCTCCCCCTGGTAGAATTGCGCTTTTCATAAAACTGTGTAACATTCAGGTTGGCCTGCTTGCCTGCATCTCTGCCAAGCGCCTGCACATCGGGCTGTACTAATTTTACATCCGAAATATCAGTGAAAAATTTATTGCCGGTAAATACATCAATGGTGGGCAGCTTGTCAGCACCTAACTTACCCACCGATTCGTAGCCCTGGTTAAGGTAGCCGAGTATGTGCTGCACGTTAAAAGTGTACATGGGCTTTTGCGAAATGTCATCCTGCTCAAATGCTTTTACTTTTACGGTGGGCGCAAATAATTTCTTCCACAAAGCTTCGTCAATAGCCGTTGTTGCCGCCTTTACTTCCACCGGTGCTGCATCATTTTTTATCAGCATCCATTTGGCTTTTTTTATTTTGGCTGCCCATCCCAGCATATCTGCCACCGAAGCCAGTGTTATGGGCTGTGTATTGGATATTTTTATGCTGATGAAGGCAGAGAGTTTTAATTGCGCTTCTTCACCGTTGCGGCCGGGTACAATACCTGCGGGCAAAGCTGTTATGTTTATTTCCTGTTTCATTCAATACTGTTTAAAGCTGCACCAGGATTTTTTGCCTGGATAAAATGATTATGCTGCAAACGTGCTGCAATAGGTTAACCAATCCTGTTGCGTATTCATCATCTGAAAATTTGGATCATTGCCTGCTCCTGCAAACTCCCGGCTGGTATGAATGCTCACCGTTTTGGAGAAGAAAGCAACCGACACCTTAATCTTCACCGTTACTTCACCATATACACTGGTACATTTATCGCCCGTCATCAATGCAGTAAGCGCCATGTAAAACTCCACACTTACCCTTATTAACCCGATGATGCTGAGGCAGCCATTCATGCGCACATAACCGGTAAGCTGTATATCATTATTACCCTCTTTAAAAACCATTTTAAAATAGATGCCGCCCATAATGCTTACCCTTCCCTTAGCCACACCAAGATTAATGGCAACAGCAGCACCAAACTCCAATGCTGCTTCTATCTGCCTGATGCCATTAAAGTCCATTTCAAACCCAAAAAAGCCACCACCACCCAACGCCGATATGGTTAAGGTAAATGGCTGGTTGCGTTCGCAAAAATTAAAACCCACAGTAAGTGAATCACCATTAAAAGGAAGATTAACATAAGCGCCGATACTGATATTACTAAGGGTAAATGCACCCAATTGCAAATCGGGCACCGACATGCTGTATCCTGTTTTAACACCTGCCGTGGTAACGTCCAGAAAAGGTGGGTCGGAAAAGCCCTGCGCCGGAATCAGTTTTTCAAAATCGTTGATAAAGGATAATACACCAAGAAACTTGATGGGCTGAGGCTTCATCTGAATGTTCACATCCACCTTGGCATTGTTGTTTACAAAAAAACCAACCTGCGCAAAATTTACCTGTATCAGTCCTGCCAGCGTAACATTAAAGTCATTGATAGAAGAAGCGGTATTAAAAACTGCTTTGCTGCTGCTGTCTTTGCGTTGTATATAATTGGTTACAACAGAGATGGCATTGTCGGCATCGTTGCAGGTAACCGTAACAATGCCCGCATTTAAAGAAGGTTTTGCTGCACCCTTCCAGATGTATTGTGTGGTGATGGAAGAATCGTCTTCAAAAGTTTTCAGCATGGGTATACGGAAGTTTTTATACCCTGCATTCAGGTCACGGATGCTTTGTGCAACAGTTTCAATTTGTGTTTTTATTTGTGCTGCAGTGGCTTCTGTGGCTCCGGCAAGCGATATTTTTAATTGATTGAGTTGCTGCACTTTGGTGTTTAGCGGGCCGGTATAATCATCCATATTCAGCGGAGGCATCAGCCGGAGCAAATCGCCCAGTTTGATAACACCAAATAACAGTGCCCCTGAATTACCAAAATATTTCTGCGGATCAAATTTCATTTGCTCCATATCTGCCCTGTCGCCGCCAAAAACACCCTGCAGTTTTGAAAGCCCCGTCATCTTAAAATTGGGCAATACTGAGCCACCGGTTTTTTCAACAGATGAATTAAACTTTACTTCGGCAGCCGTGATAATCTCGGCAAATACATGGCCATTGTTATTATCATCAACCAGGTTTACCGTAAGTGGCGTGCTGTTGCCCGAAATACGGCGGTAGGAAGGTTCGGTTATATCCAATGAAATGACTTCCGGTAAAAAACCCTGCGATTCCTTTTGAAAAGATTTTGCAGCAAAGCTGAGCGCCTGTGTTTCGTAGGTAGTATCGCAGGGTATCAATGAGGGTGCAATAGCCATTTTGTGACCGCCGGTAGTAACTGTTTTTATTTTTTTGTCGTTATTATAAGCATTTACTACACCAGCCATTGCAGCCTGTGCCCCAACCGTTGCAACAAATACCAAAGGCACTGAAAGGTTGGTCTCATTTCCCTCTGTATCAATCAGCTTTACCTGGAAAAGGAAATCCTTACCATTCACCTGCGGCTTAAACTGGTTGGCATCACTGCTGGTGTACCCCACCGGCTTATCGAGGCTGGGTGTAATATCGGTAATAAAGCGGATTACACTAAAGGG
>JANMDL010000174.1:0-3923 GCA_031376295.1 Chitinophagales bacterium | reverse complement strand
GCCTTTATCAAAAAATATTCACTTATACCGCTCATGGGGCTTATCACCTGTATGTACCTGCTTACGGGCATGACCAAGAGCAACTGGGTATGGTTTATCGCCTGGCTGGGTATAGGGCTGGTCATCTACCTGCTGTACGGGTATAAAAAGAGCAAGCTGGCACAAGGGTGATTTTTATACCCGGCAGCATATCTTTTATCATCTTTGGTTGCGTCGCACACTTCTACTGTTGTATCTTTGTGCATCAAAAGCAGTGCTATGCCCATCATAAAACGGGACTGAGCAATTCATTATGAAATACGAGATTGGCGATAAAATCATTGTTTTACACTCCGAAGAAGCAGGAACGGTAATAGACATCATCAACGATAAAATGGTGATGATAGAAGTGCGGGGTGTTCGTTTCCCGGCTTATATGGACCAGATTGATTTTCCCTACTACACCCAGTTTACCAAACAGAACCAGGCGGTTAAAAATGCCACCAAACCCAAAGTGTATGTTGACAATGTGAAGAAAGAAAAGGGCAATCCAAAATACAAGGTTGCAGAAGGGGTGTGGCTGAATTTTATGCCGGTGTTCGACAAAGATGTTTTTGACGATGATGTGGTGGAAAAATTTAAGCTTTACTTAGTGAATCAAACGGAGACAGAGCTTAATTTTTCTTACGCACTACTATTTGGTGGCGATAGTAATTTTGACCTTAAAAGCAATATTGCACCGCTCAGCGATTTTTACCTGCACGATGTGGCTTTTGAGGATTTGAATGACAACCCGAGGTTTGATTTTGAATTTACGCTTGTAAAGGAGAACAAGCGCAAAGCACCATATTTTGAAAACTCGCTGAAAGTAAAGGCCAAGCAGGTGTTTAAGCGGATTGAGGAAATGAAACTTGCCAATGAAGCATCTTTCAGTTATTTGCTGATGGAGGCTTACCCCGATAAAGTGGAAGAAGAAAAAGCAGCATTTAACCCGCAGGGTAAAAACTTTAAAGTGTACGATCTTTCGCAGATAGGGAAGTTCCTGGAGCCGGCCCGTACCGTGGTGGATCTGCATATTGAAAAACTGACCGACAATCCCGGCAGTTTATCCAATTTTGAAAAATTAACCCTGCAACTGAAAACCTTTGAAAAATATTATGACCTGGCAGTAGCCAACCGGCAGTCAACTTTTATTGTGGTGCATGGTGTGGGCAGCGGCAAACTGCGGGATGAAATACATGATATACTGAGGCTGAAAAGTGAAGTGAAGTCATTTGTGAACCAATACCATCCATCATTTGGCTATGGCGCTACAGAAATTTATTTTAATTTTTAGAGATTGTAATCATCAGATAGTAAACTTTATTTTATGCTGTTACCGGCAGATACATGGGGGCAGGCCATGTTTGTTTTCCTGCTTTCATTAATACGTTACATAATAATTGCTGGGCTCGCCTTCGTTATTTTTTATGTATGGCTGAAACGCAAACCTCTTTTACAAAAGATACAGGCTAAATTTCCGCAGGGAAGTGATTACCGGCGTGAGGTTCTGTATTCACTTGTAACTTTTGCAGTGTTTTCCATAACGCCTTTTGTGCTCAACAATCAATACATCAAGCCTTATACCACAATTTACAGTGATATGAGCCTTCATGGTACAGGGTATTTCATTTTCATATTTGGGGTAATGCTGCTGATGCACGACACTTATTTTTACTTTACACACCGCATGATGCACCATCCTAAACTCTTTCGGTTTTTTCATATTGTACATCACAAAAGTACCAATCCCTCCCCCTGGGCATCTTTTGCTTTTAACCCCACCGAGGCGGTGGTGGAATCGGGTATTGTGTATCTTTTTGCTTTTACCATACCGGTACACTTCGTTCATATACTTGCCTTCCTCGTTTTTATGACGGTGTATAATGTGTACGGTCACCTTGGTTACGAGTTATTTCCCAAAGGATCCAGCAGGCATTGGCTGGGCAAATGGTTCAACACATCCGTTAATCACAATATGCACCACCAGTATTTTAAGGGTAATTACGGCCTGTACTTTACTTTTTGGGACAGAATAATGGGTACCACACATAAAGATTACCACAAGCGTTTTGAGCAGGTTACAGGAAATGATGCTGCTGATTAGCTGAAGGGATGATTTGCTAATGTGCCATTTTGCAAATATGCCAATGTGCTGATTTGCCGGTAATACTGAAAACCTTGAATTTGAACCTGTGCTGGTTACTGCAGGTTTACATCAAACAAATTGTGCTTAATGGCAAAAAGCACCAGCCCGGCTGTATTTCGGCAACCAGTTTTTATCAGTAAGTTATTGCGATGCCCATCTACTGTGCGTTCGCTGATGAATAGTTTCTGCGCTATTTCAGGAGTGGTATATTCTTTACAGATAAGGTGAAGTATTTCTTTTTCACGGCTGGTGATTTCGTCGGCAGCCACAAGGCTGATGCGTTGCCGCTTGCCCTGTACATGGGTATGCATGGCCCTGATGGTATTCTCATTAAAATAATAGTCATGTGTTACTACTGTGGTAATGGCTTTTTCCAGTTCATCAGGCTGGGTATTTTTTGCCAAATATGCATTGGCACCTTCTTCAATCAGTTTATTAATGTATTTGTCTTCTTCATGTACGGTTAAAATAACATTCTTTATATGCGGGTACTTTGCCCTCAACTGCTTCATGGCTTCGATGCCGTTCATCACGGGCATATTAATATCCAGCAGAGCCACATGAACGGTTTCTGTGGTTTCAGCAAGGTAGTTCAGCAACTCCTCCCCATTTTCTGCCTCTATCACTACCTTCATATCAGTAAAGGTATTCAGCAACGAAATGATTCCTTTGCGAAACAGGGACTGGTCGTCGGCAATGGCGATATTAATCATTCTTTTGTATTTTTTGCTTCAGGAAAACTGATATTGGAGGCAAAGCCTTCGCCCGGCTGCGAGTTGAAAGTAACAACTCCATTCAACACAATCACCCTGCTTTCAATATTTTTTAAACCAATACCTTTCCTGGTGGTAAGGCTTTGCATATCAACACCGGCACCATCATCTTTATAATCGATATGTATCATGCCATTTTCTTTTTTTATACTGATGCTTATGCTTTTTGCTTTGGCATATTTGATGCAGTTGGAGGTAAGCTCCTGTACGATCCTGTAAATAGCCAGTGCTGCGGCCGGCTGCAGCGTAGCCAGGCCTTCTGCATTGTTAAAGTTAACCTCAATGGTTGATACATCAGCAATTGTTTTAAAATGATTTTCAAGTGCATGATTCAGTCCAAAAAGTTCCAGTTCAAAAGGTATGATGGAGTGGGCAATCCTTCTTACGCCGTTGATGCCCATTTCAATCAGTTCATTACTTTTCTGCAGCATACCCGGTTCGATGGTGCTGCCGGGCTTAAACTGGTTTACTGATAATGAAAGGGTGGAGAAGATGCTGCCTATTTCGTCATGTATGTCTTTGGCAATACGCATGCGTTCGGCTTCGGCTGATTCAATATTGCTTTTCAGCAGGTCGTGCTTATGCTGCGCATCTAATTTAAACAGTTCCTGCTGTTTGAGCAGCAGTCTTTTCTGGTAGCGGATAAATACCAGCACAAAACCTCCGGCAATGATGAGGAAGGTGATTACTGCGGTGATGATGCCAAAGTAAAACTTTATTTTCTGCTGTGTTTCCATAATCCAATGGTTATAAAAATGTACATAATAAAAAGCACCAGTGTATGCAGGCTCCACACATTCATCAAAAATCCAGGCGTAAGTTCCTCTATCAGGTCCATAAACGAAAAAAACACAACTGAGCCGGCAAAGTAAATCAACAAACCGCCTGCTATATAATTCAGCGGGCGGTTTGTTTTCTCGTCTGTTTCCCTGTTAGATACTGTTTTTACAAACCAGCATACAGATAAAAAAATGAAAATCAGC
>JANMDL010000162.1:0-1831 GCA_031376295.1 Chitinophagales bacterium | reverse complement strand
GTCGTGTAACTGAATAGACTCCGATCTGTCGCTAAAACTTCACGGGTGAGTCTCCGAGTGGCTCTAGCGCGCCCTCAATTCCAAGATGGAAATGGGGGTCTCTCGTGTCGGTTTCTCGTATCAAGCATATCGCAATTCTCGCCTGCAGCCTGTCCGCGTTGTCATGGTCTGGCATGGTCCATGCTGCCGAAGCCACATCGGAAGCAGCGGCGGTCGAAGAGGTCGATCCCAGGGGTGGAATTGCAGAAGGTTCGGACATCGTCGTCACTGCGACCCGTCCCAACGAGATCGCGCCGGTCACGGCCTCGCTCAACACCACCCAGCCCCAAGCGGTCATCTCTCGGTCATTCATCGAAGATTCGCTGCCGGCCTCGGCCGACTTCAACCAGATCGCGCTGATCTCACCCAGCGTTTCCAATTACGGCAGTGCCAATGGGCCGGGATTGAGCGAATCCAAGGCGCAGATCCGCGGCTTTCAGGACGGTGAATACAACATCACCTATGACGGCGTGCCGTTCAGCGACCAGAACGACCCGACTCACCACAGCAACACCTTCTTTCCTTCGAACACGATCGAAACGCTGGTGGTCGATCGCGGTCCGGGCAATGCCAGCCAGCTCGGCCAGGCGACCTTCGGCGGCAACATCAACTTGTTCAGCCGCGCGACGCGCGACGAGGCGAGCGTCGAGGCGCGGCTGAGTTACGGAAGCTACAATACCCAGCTTGAGCGAATTTTCCTGCAGAGCGGTTCGATCGAGCAGCTTGGCGGAGCGGAGATCGTGCTCAGCGGGCAACATATCCGCTCGGACGGTGCACGCACATTCAGCCCTTTCAAGTCGAACAACGTGTTCGGCAAGATCATGATTCCGCTCGGTCCCGACGTGAAGCTGACCCTGCTCGCGACCTACAACGAAAACACGTTCAATCAGCCCGACAAGGACGGCGCTACGCAGTCGCAGATCGCGCTCTATGGCAAGTATTTCAGCCTCAACGACGATCCCAATTCGCAGACCTATTACGGCTACAACCATACGCGCAAGACCACCGATTTCGAGATCGTGAAGCTCGAAGCAGACATCGCGCGAGGCACCACATTCGAGAACCGCGCCTACACCTACAGCTACGACAACGAGACGTTGAGCGGCAATGATGTCACGCTGTTCGCTACCGCGACCCCAGCAGCGATTGCAGCAGCCAATGTTGTGACGCTGACCTCGGGTGGGGCGACGTCGTTCGGGGTTCCGGGCTATACAAAGACCAACAAGTACCGCGTTTGGGGCGATATCGCCAAAGCGCGGATCAACTTTGGCCCTGCGACGCTGACCGTCGGCGCCTGGATCGAGCATAGCAGCACTTACCGCCAGCAACGCGACGTCAACCTGATTACGCTCGCTCCGAATTTCCTTGAGAAAGTGGTCAAGGACCCGGTTACCGGCGCATCGACCCCGCGCGACATCAAGTTCGACCAGCACAGCGAAATCAACCACACCGAGGAATTCGCCGAACTCGAACTGCGCCCGCTCGCTGGCCTGACGATTACGCCAGGGTTCAAGCACGTCGATTTCAACCGCAAGATCCTTGCGGATTACAACCAGACCACGCGGTATTCGCAGCATATCAGCGACACCTGGACCGCCAACCTGCCGTTCCTGACGGTCAACTACCTAGCGAACGACCAACTGGCGTTCTATGCGCAATACGCGCGAGGCTTCCTCACTCCGCCGATCACTGTGCTCAACGTTGCCAACCCAGGACTCTCGACTGTCGAACCCGAGCGTTCGACCAACTACCAGGCCGGGGTGGTGTACCACGGCGGCAGCTTCAGCGCCGA
>JANMDL010000154.1:0-1944 GCA_031376295.1 Chitinophagales bacterium | reverse complement strand
CAACTCGGCCATCGGCAGGCGCCGCACGCCAGCGGCTGGGTCATGGATCGTGGCAGTCGTGCCGTCGCATCGCACGAGCACGACGAAATGGTTCAGATCCCAGTGCAGGATGCACGGCAGTTGCAACTGCGGCAGGTGTTCTGGCTCAGCCCTCAGGCCCCTGCCTTGCAGCGACAGCCTGTCGGCCGCTTGCAGCAACTCGGCTGCGGTCAGGCCCTTGAGCGACACACCGGTGCGTCGGCGCACGGTCGGCAGGTCGATGTCCAGGCCGTGCGCTCGCGCAACCATCGCCAGGCAAGCCAGGCCGCACTCGGCAGCTTCGGCTTGCAGCACCAGAGGCACTTGCCGGCGTCGCCACCACGACGGCTTCAGCCCTGCGTCGGGCCACGGCGGCGGCGCGTCAGGCATCTACAGGCGCCGGGCCAGGCCCAGTGCCGGCGCAAACATCCACTCGATCCAGCGTCGACTCTCCAACGCGACGTCTGCCTGCAGCGCCATGCCGGCACGCAGGGGCTGCGGCATGGGTGAAGGCTGCGCATCGAGCGTCACGACGACCCGGTAACGCGACTCGCCCCCCGGCACGCCCAGCCCGGCCGGCGGCAAGGGCAGGGCCGCCAGGTCATTCGCCGAGAGCGGCAAACCGGCCACCGACGCGACCGTCCCGCGATGTTGCCCGAAGCGCTGAAAGGGAAAGGCGTCGTAGCGAATACGCACCGACTGCCCTGCGCGCAGCAAGCCCACGGCCGACGCTGGCGCCAGCAACTGCACCTGCAGCGGCGATGACGCCGGCAGCACGGTGGCGAGTGGCGTGCCTTCAAGCACCGTCTGCCCCGGCTGCACGAGCACAGCGCTGACCACGCCATCGTGCGGCGCCAGCACCCGGAACTGCCGCTGCGGGTCCTGCTCAGCGCGCTCACGAGCCAGCTGCGCCAAGCTGCGCACGACTTCGCCCTGCGTTTGCGCGCCTTGCAGCGGAAGGCTGCTGCGCTCGCCTTCGAGATCGGCCCGTTCGCGCTCCAGCGCGGCGCGTTGCCGCCGAAGAGACTGCACCAGAGCCTGCACGGCCAGGACCTCTTCTTCACGCAGCTGCAGCTGCGCGGGCGAGATGAACTGTTGCGCCATCAGCGCGCGCTGGCGTTCCAGCGACTGGCGCGCAAGGCCCAGCCGCTGTTGCTGGGCAGTCAGTTCGGCCTCCAGTTGCTGCTGCTCTGACAACTGGGCAGCCAGGCGCTGGCCCAAGGTGGCCAGTCGAGCAGCTGTGAGCTGCTGCTGCAGCCTGGCGCTGTCGGCGAGCGCTGTGCGTCGGTCATCCAGGCTGCGCACCCCCTCGGCCGGGGCGCCGTCGAGCAAGACGCTGTGCGACGGGCGCAGCACGAACAACACGTCGCCCCGCTTGACGACCTGCCCATCGACCGCGCGCTGCTCGGCGACGATGCCAGGCTGCGGCGCGGCGAGCCGGGTGATGCCAGCAGCCGGCATCAAGAGCCCGGGCAAGCTGGCTTTGCGGGTGTAGTTGGCCGTGCTGAGAAAGGTAACCAGCACAACGCCAAAGGCAATCACGCCAGCGGCGAGCCAACGCAGCGGCGGAGGCTGCTGGATCTGGATGACCCCCAGCCAATCGCCACGCTGCGCAGAAACGGCTTCAGGCCGGAACAGCGGTGGCATGTTCCGGCCTCAACGGACAGGACTGCCGTAGTGCGCTACGGACAGTCTGGCGCGCTTGCCGCCTACCAGGTGCCGTTTGGTGAAGCTGCTGTTGCGCACCAGGTGCCGTTTGGCGACCCTGCGCCAACGCAAGCCAGATCGCGCGCAACTGTCCTGGTGGGGGGGTCGAAAAGGCCGGTGCGACCACCTTCGGTCAGCTGCAAAAAGATGCGCGCGACGATCTGAAGAAAGCCCTGAAAACCCGTAAAAGCAAGGACACCGGCAAGCCCATGACCGCCG
>JANMDL010000147.1:0-3237 GCA_031376295.1 Chitinophagales bacterium | reverse complement strand
CGAATGGCAAACCAGTAAGGATCTGTTGTATAAACAAGACCAGTTCAGCTCCTTTATGGAGAATGCACCGCTATTGGCATGGATTAATGATGAAGACGGCACCCTGCACTATATGAATACGCAGTTTAAAAAGGCCTTTGGGCTGGATGACAGCGCTGTTGGCAAAAACATTTACAACTACTACCCGGATGAAATGCGGCCTAACTGCATCGGTAGCGACAGGGAAGTACTCGAATCTGCTATGGGCATTAACGTATTTGAAGAAGGGAAAGATGAGAATGGCGCAAAAATATATTACGAAGTATTCAAATTTCCGGTGAAGGGCCCTGATGGTAAAAGGCTGATTGGTGGGCAGGCTTTAGACATTACAACTAAAACTCAAAATAAACTTGAACTGCTGAAAAGCAATGAGCGCTTTGAATATGCGGGCAAAGCCACCCGTGATATCATCTGGGATTGGGATCTTTCATCGAACAAGATACAGCGCATGGGCGGCTACAAAAAAATATTTGGTTACGAAATTGATGATGACCTGATAGAATTCGACTCCGGTAATATACATCCCGATGATAATGATGAGGTGGTTGAAAGCTGGAAGCTGGCCATGGCGGGTG
Organism: Chitinophagales bacterium; assembly: GCA_031376295.1. Lineage (GTDB taxonomy): Bacteria > Bacteroidota > Bacteroidia > Chitinophagales > Chitinophagaceae > Ferruginibacter. Next base: position 2,623 of record JANMDL010000147.1, on the reverse strand, counting down.
AAGACAAACGCTGGCAAAAAGAATTCAGGTACCGCTGTGCTGATGGTTCGTATAAAATAGTAGTTGACCAGGCTTATATTATACGGAATGAAGCCGGCGAAGCGATACGACTGATTGGTACCATGCTGGATATTACAGAAGAGCGCCGCCTGCAACAGGAAGTACTGATGGTGGAGAAAAAGAAAAAACTGGACATGGTTACTGCTGCTATTGAAGCACAGGAAAAAGAAAGAAAAGAAATATCGGTAGAGCTGCATGATAATGTAAACCAGTTGCTGGCTGCAGCTATCCTCTATTTAAAAACAGCCAGGTCGCAACCCCAAAACAGTGCTGCCATGCTGGATGAAAGCCTGCTGCATGTACAGAAAGCAGTTGACGAAATAAGAGAGCTTACACATAGCCTCAATCCCGGCAGCCTTATCGCTAACGGCCTTTGTGCTGCGTTAACCGACTTTACAGCAAAACTGCGTATACACGGTAACTTTTCTGTTAACCTTGCTATTGCAGAAAATTTCAAAGAAGAAAAGCTGTCGCAACAGGAGCAACTTGGCCTGTACAGGGTAGTGCAGGAAAGCATCAGCAACACCCTTAAATATGCCGATGCAACCGCAGTAACCATCAAATTGGAAGACGCAAATGATACTATCCGGTTGCAATACTGCGATAATGGTAATGGCTTTGATATGGCTACAGTAAAAAAAGGGCTTGGCCTTATTAGTATACAAACCCGCATCGAAAATTTTAACGGTAAAGCCACCATAACCTCCTCACCCGGTAATGGTTGCACATTGCTGGTAGAAATTCCGGTATAAGCAAACTATACAAACACAATATGCTGTACAGGCCGGCATAGTACCGGGTATATTTTCGTGTATGCAATGCAGTCTGCAAAACTCCCTTTCACATTTTTTTAACAAATCGGTTATGCAAAGTTTCTGCCGGGTGCATCCTATTAGCAAAACCATTGTATGCAACATAGTATATTTAAGGATGCAAGATATTTTCAGGTAATTTTTCAATGTATATTTTTATGCTATGGTGTTTTTTACCTGAACTGGGATTCCGACTGGCAACTGTACGCCACCTATATCGGCGTTTCCCTCGCATTGCAACTGGGCATTGAGTTGTTCACTTCAAAAAAATTTGATTCCTGGAAAAGTGCCCTTATCAGCGCCTTTGGCCTCTGCCTGCTGCTGAAAACCAATAGCCTGTATGTGGCCGCTGGTGCAGCTTCTATCAGTATCCTTTCAAAATATATTTTACGTTTTAATGGCAAACATATCTTTAATCCCTCTGCATTAGGCATAGCAGCAGCGGTATATTTTACCGGCAATGCCTGGATAAGCCCCGGGCAGTGGGGCAGTAATATGGTGTTGTTTTTTGCAGTAATAAGCCTTGGCTTTATTGTAGTAACCAAAGTACAGAAATTAGACATCAGCCTTGCCTTTCTGGGTACATTTGCTGCTCTGCTTTTTGCCAGGCAGGTTGTTTACCTCGGCTGGCCTTTAGATCACTTTATACAATCGGTAAGCACCGGCAGCCTTTTACTTTTTTCCTTTTTTATGATAACCGACCCTAAAACAACCCCCAACCACTCTGTGGCAAGGATTGTATGGGCAGTAGCAGTAGCTGCAACAGCATTTTACCTTACGGCATTCAAATTTGTAAACGGCGCACCCATCTGGGTACTGGTACTGGCGCAGCCATTAGTTCCGGTACTCGATAAAATTTTCAGGGCAAAGCGTTTTGAGTGGCACAGAACATCAGGGCTAAAAATGGCTGCAACATAAATTCAATCAATTTTTAGCATCGCTGATTGCAGGCCGGCCGGACTGCACCCGGCATCTCTTTCGCTTAACAGCAACAACATTCTTCAACAATTTAAAAAATAAACAATGAAACAGTTATTAATGATGGCAGTAGGGTTAACCATCCTCCACCAGCAAAGCAATGCCTTTTGCGGCTTTTATGTAAGCAAGGCCAGCGGCACCTTAAAAAACAAAACCAGCCAGGTAATAATGGCACGGGATGGCGACCGCAATGTGATAACCATGTACAACGATTTTAAGGGCGACTTTAAAGATTTTGCTATGGTGGTGCCGGTGCCGGTAGTACTGCAAAAGAAAGATGTGAAAGTGGTGAGCAACAGCATCTTCGACAGGTTGAATGATTACAGCGCTCCCCGGCTGGTAGAATATTACGACCAAAACCCCTGCAGCATAAGGGAGTATGAAGACAGGGCCATGAATAAAAGTACTTCAATGGCACCTGCAGAATCATCAAAAGACGAAGTAAGTGTAAATGCTTACAAGAAAAAAGTAACTATTGAGGCACAATACACGGTAGGTGAATATGATATCCTCATCCTGAGTGCCAAAGAATCATCAGGGCTAAAAGACTGGCTTACCGAAAACGGCTACCAGATACCGGCCAATGCCGAAGAAGTGCTTGACCAGCCGCTGCAGACGATCGACATCCGCGAGCTGCCGCGTGCGGCCAAGGGCCGCGCATCGTCCGTCGCGACGAAGCCGGACTTCGAACCCTGGCTCGCGCTGCTGCGCGGTGGAGACGACGTGGGGCTGCTCAGCGAAGCCGGCCTGCCCGCCGTGGCCGACCCGGGCGC
>JANMDL010000129.1:0-18878 GCA_031376295.1 Chitinophagales bacterium | reverse complement strand
ATATTTACCCGGTTACTATAGAAATTTACTGCCGGTAGATTTGGGCAGGCTGGTATTCAGCAGAGAATTCTATAAATTGAAACATGAAAAGTTTTTTTTTGTTTTTCATTTCCATTTGTATGCTGCAGGGGGCTATGGCGCAAATAAGCATTCAACCCATACTGCCACTTGCCGGCATGGTACAAAAAAACAATTTATGGAATATTGCCATTATCAATACATCTAATGACTCATACGACTGCAGAATAGAATTGATACTCAGGGACAGAGCAAGCGGGCTGGAAGTGCTGACGGCTGCAACAGGGCAATTTAAAGTGTCACAGGGTACAAAACAGTTAAACGCCGCATTATTGATGCCACTGCAATACAATTACATTTCTGCTTCGCTTAATAACCGATCCGATGATTTTATTCCGGTTGGAAACTATATTGCCTGTTACCGGTTAACACCCTTTGGAAAACCAACGCTGGCGGAAGAATGTACAGCTTTTGACATAGAACCGTTAAGCCCCCCGATGCTCATCAATCCCGCCGACAGCTCAATACTGGCCGTAGCGCCGTCGCAGTTTTCATGGATACCACCAGCACCACTTAATTTGTTCAGCATGCTTGGGTATGAGCTAAGGATTACAGAAATTTTGCCCGGGCAAAAAGCAGAAGAAGCCATACAGCAAAACCTGCCTTTTTATACTGAACCCAATATACCAGTAAACAATACGACTTACACAGGAGGAGCAGCTAATTTTGAAACAGACAAATGGTATGCATGGCAGGTAGTGGCCAGAGACGATAGAAATTATGCAGGTAAAACTGAAGTGTGGGTGTTTCAGGTAAGCCAACAAAAGGAGGGCCAGGCAGAAAACAATACATCTTATGCCAGGTTAAAAACCGGCAACAATGAAATGACTGTTGCACAGGATGGTATTCTTAAAATTGTTTACCGGAACGAATTGCCAGACACAGATGCGGCAATTAATATTTTTGACCTGGGCAGCAATAATGATAAACCCGTTCATTTTAAAACGAAGCTGATTGCCGGTGACAATTATATACAATACAATTTAAAAAATATCATGAAGCCGCAGGAGCAAAAAGTGTATAAAGCAGTACTTACAAACAGCCGGGGCGAACAGTCAACCATCAGGTTTATTATAAAAAATATCAGTCAAAAATAGATACGATGCCCTTTAATTATTTTGATAAATATAAGAGAACATGCTGAACAGATTAGCCAGATACCAACAGGAAATAGCAATAAGCTTACTATCGTTATTTTTAATCAGTGGCATACTGCCTTATAAGGCAAATGCACACAATTATAAAGCACTCAACTACTACATTAATAGTGGGCGCTATTCAGTTCCTCCCAAAAAGAAAACACCATTATTTACCGCTCAGGGATATGCGGTACAAAACAGCAGGGAAGTGCCGTCCAACCTTAAATCTGACCCTGGTAAAGCCAAGCTTACAAAAAAACTGCTGCCAGGTATAAATTTTATAAATCAAACCAAATTAAATGATAAACCATTTATTGGGGGCCCGGGCCAGCCAGAGATGGGGGCATTTAAACCGGTAGGGGCAGATAATATGGTGGATTTGTTTAGCGGCGATATGTCTTACAATATTCCCTTATTGGACGTAGGCGGTTACCCGGTTAATATTTTCTACAACAGTGGCATTACCATGGATCAGGAAGCCAGTTGGACGGGGCTTGGATGGAATATAAACCCGGGTACCATTATGCGTAATATGCGTGGAATACCCGATGATTTTGACGGAACTGATTTGATAACCAAAACCCTTTCCATGCGCCCGGATAAAACATGGGGCGTAGGTGTTGGGGGAGGTATTGAGATTGCGGGTACCCCAATTGGCATTGGTTCAAACCTTGGGGTTTCTTTTAATAACCAGCGGGGCATGGGCATGGACTTTGGCATAAACGCACATGTAAGCCTTTCCAAGGGCGGCAGCGATGAAAAAACTACCAGTCTTACGTTGGGCATAGGGCTAAACCTTAATTCGCAAAGCGGCGCTACCGTTACACCGTCAATCGGGCTTTCTGTGTCTGAAGCTAATAACAAAGTAGGAAATTCCGGTTCCGGCAGCCTGTCGGCCAGTATCAGTTATAACTCAAGGGTGGGGCTTCAATCATTGCACCTGGATGCGGAAGTGTCTAAAACAAAAACTACTGAGGTTACTCAAAAAACCAGAAAAGACGGTTCCACATTTGATGTTGCTTCAGCAAGTCATAATGCCTCAAGCTCTGTAATGAGTTCCGATATTTCCTTTGCATACCCTTCTGTTACCCCAAGTATCCGGGCAAGGTTAAGCCGGCTGAATATGACGGCAAACCTGAAAGTAGGCTTTGCATCTTTCTTTCTTCATCCCAACGGTACATTAAATGGCTATTATTCCCAATCACGGATAGCTGATGACGATAAAATAACCACCCATCCCGCCTATGGAGTCATGTTTTATCAAAAAGCCAACAACGATGAAAACGCATTGCTGGATTTTAACCGGTTGCAGGATGGCGTTTTTACCAAAAAGAACCCGGCGATAGCCATTCCCACCTATAGTTATGATGTATTTAGTATAAGCGGCGAAGGCGTTGGCGGCAGCTTCAGGGCCTACCGCGGCGACCTGGGCTTTGTGCATGATGCAAAAGTAACTACCCGGGATGATGCTGGAAAAATTGGCTTTGATCTTGGCCTTGGCACACTGGCAGCGCATGGCGGTGTTAACCTGGAGTATGTGTATTCTCCCACAAGTGCCGGCACCTGGAGTACAAATAACTTCGCCAAAGATGTACTCAAATTCAGAGAATCCAAAGCAGCTTACCAGGCGGTTTATTTTAAAAACCCCGGCGAAAAAACAATACCCGATGTAAATTTTCAAAACGCAATAGGCGGCGAAGACCTTGTAAGGTTAAAAATGGCGAATTATCAAACGGGCAGCCCGGCATTGATGCCGCAGCTTGAAAAATTTAATGCGTCTAAAGTTTATACCGGCGATGTACAATTGGTATCCGCCAACGTGATTAAAAACAGAAGGGATAAGCGCACACAGGTAATTACCTGCCTGAATGCAGAAGAAGCCAGCCGGGTGGGTATGGACAAAGACATAAAATCTTACGACGCCAATAAACCGGGTGTAATATTCGGCAATTGTTTGGGCAATGGCATTACCAATATTAAAAGAAATACCGAACCGGCAACTTATACCGGTCCCGATAAATACAGAAAAGGGCATCACATTTCAGAAATTGATGTATTGGGTGGTGATGGCAGAAAATATGTGTATGGCATACCAGTTTACAATACCAAACAGGTAGATGCTACTTTTAATATCAATAATGGCAATAAAGATAATTTGCAAAGCAATTACACGCCCGGCCTTGATGATACAAAGGACAATACCATCAACAAAGACTGGTATATCGAAAAAGAGGAAATGCCCGCTTATACGCATTCATTTTTGCTTACACAACTGGTATCACCCAACTATGTTGACCTTAAAGGCGATGGCATTACCGAAGACGATATGGGCGATGCAGTAAAATTTAATTACAGCCAGTTTGCCCCGGTAAAATGGCGAAACCCTATCAGCCCCGCAGGTACAGCCACTGCCACCTACAACGAAGGGCTAAAAACAAACAACCAGGATGATAAGGCGCACTATACTTATGGCGAAAGGGAGCAATGGTATTTGTACACGGTAGAGTCAAAAAATATGGTGGCAAAGTTTTACCTGGATAAAGAGCGCAGAGATGGAAGGCCGGTGTTGGGTGTTAGCGGCGCTTTGGATAACAGCTATAATGCAGGCGCACAATTACTCAGAAAGATAGCATTGTTTTCCAAAGGCGATCTGGTAAAACTGGGTGATGCAGCAAAACCCATTAAAACAGTTTATTTTGAATATGATTATTCACTCTGCCCCAATACACCCACCAACAATGGAGCCCCCCTTAATGTAATAGTGGGTACTGAAACCAAAAACCTCAACGAAAATAAAGGTAAACTCACCTTACGAAGCATCTACTTTACCTACAATGGCAATGAACGGGCAAAGAAAAATAAATATACTTTCCACTATCCATCCGATAAAAATCCAGCGTATGATTATACGGCGAACGATCGCTGGGGCAACTATAAACCTGCTTTGGATGGGGCCGGGATGGCAAACAATGTTGGTGGCCTGTCCAATTCAGACTATCCTTACAGCATTCAAAATAAAACAAAAGCCGATAAATATGCGGCTTCCTGGGTGATGGACAGTATAGGCCTGCCATCGGGCGGCAAAATTAAAATAGATTATGAGGCTCACGACTATGCTTATGTACAGGACAGAAGAGCGGCAGCCATGTACCAGATTGCGGGTTTTGGAAACACTCCGGCACCCAGTGCGGGCCAGTTTATCAATCCAACCATTTATAATAAAACCTATGTGCCGGGATTTGGAATGGCAGATGTGGAATATGAATATGTATATGCAAAAATACCCGTTCCCATCAATACCACTTTATCGGCCACGGCGCAATTGAATGAACTAAGGTCAAAGTATTTCAACAGCAAGTCGGGCCAACTGCTTATGAAGCTCACGGTAAAGGTAAAGCCGGATGGGGGAAGTGAAATCATACCATTTTATGCGGATGTTGAAAGTGTTGGCGTAATACCACCTGCCGCAGGGCAAACAAGCAGCGATAGGATATATATTAAAGTAAAACGTTTGGAAACCCATACCCCCATGGTACAATACACCCTCCAGTTTTTAAAGAACAACCTGCCGGGTACCGCATTTCCCGGTTATGATAATACCGAGGGCGGAATAAAAGCGGTGGTAAAAGCCCTGGCGGGCATGTTGAATTCTCTTAAGGAACTATTTTCAGGGGTTGACAATAATTTAAAAAATAAGGGAATGTGCAAATGGGTGGAAACAGATAAATCTTTTGTGCGCTTAACTGATCCATACTTTGTAAAATACGGTGGGGGCCTGCGGGTAAAAAAAGTTACCATCAGCGATAATTGGGATAAAATGACCAAACAACCCAAAGCTACTTACGGGCAGGAGTATAAATATACCAAAACAGAAACCATCAATGGCAAGGCCGAAACCATCAGCAGTGGTGTAGCTTCCTGGGAACCCTCAATTGGTGGTGAAGAAAATCCGCATAGGGAAATGATGACCTATTACAACCACAATAAATTAGGGCCATTTGAGTACAACTCTGTAGAATTTCCGCTGGCCGAAATGTTTTTCCCATCCGCATCGGTGGGGTACAGCCATGTAGTGGTATTGCCCATTCACCGGGATACAGTAAAAAATGCGGTAGGAAAATCCACGTCTGATTTTTTTACTACCCGGGAGTTTCCCACTAAATCGGATTACACCTTCCTGGAAGACAGGGATGGCGGCGGTGCCAGTTTTCACGAAGACCCCAAAATTTTATCCATATTAAGAATCAAGGCAGGGAAAAACTTTGCCTTAAGCCAGGGCTTCAAAGTTGACCTGAATGATATGAATGGTAAGGTAAGGATGCAGGAGAGTTTTGGCGCCAACAACCAGCTCATCAGCCATACCGAAAACTTTTACAATACCGTAAAAGCCACCGACGAAACCTACAAATTCAACCATACTTTTCAAACCCTCAATAGCCCTGATGGGGTACTCACCAGTTCTTTAATTGGCAGGGATATTGAGCTGATGACAGATTTTCGTAACCACAACTCCAAAACAATCAGTACCAACCTCAATATCAATTTAGACCTGCAAACCATTGGCATTTTCCCTATTGTGATACCCCCGCTGCTCAGCCCCGTCTTCAGGGAAGAAAACGATTATAAATCTGCCTCAGTACTCAAGATAATCAACCACTTTGGCATGCTGGACAGCACCGTGGTAATTGATAAAGGCAGCCAGGTAAATACCAAAAACCTGGTGTACGATGCAGAAACGGGTAATGTACTGCTTACCCGTACCAACAATGAGCACGACAAACCCATTTACAATTTTACCTACCCGGCGCACTGGGCCTACAGCGGTATGGGGCCAGCTTACAAAAATATAGATGTGACTTACAACAACCTTACCTTTCGCCATGGCATCATTGAAAATGCAGCGGCACAAGGCGTGGACTTTAACTATTTTGAAAGCGGCGATGAATTGTATGTATACAGCCCATTGCTGTATGGCCCCACACTTACCTCATGCGACTTGGGTGTATGCCCCAAACTTAAAAATCCGGCCAACAGGATATGGGCTGTAAATACCAATAAAACCGGTGGTCCCAACCGGGTAACCTTTATGGATGCACAAGGCAATCCCTACAATGCCATGCAGGTAACCATGCGCATTATACGCAGCGGCCGCCGCAATATGCTGGAGCAAATGGTGGGTGGCATTACCTCACTCAACAGTCCGGTAGTGGGCAACCAGCTCGTATTTAATGATGCCACCGGTATTTTACAAACCAGTGCAGCCTCATTTAAAGACCATTGGAGGGTAGATGATGCCATGTACAGGAAGGACTCGGTTTTGACAGATACGCCAACCTATCATCCTCCAAACTTTACTGTTTGCAGAGGGGATACCATTGGTGAATACACATCCTGTGGCTCTTTTATTTATTCAACATATAATGCTTCCAGTACTCATTTTACAAGAGCAAGAATAAACATAAATAATGCTTTTTGGATTGGTGCACCCGAAGATCAAACCAGCTATTGCAATTATAATCCGGTAATAGTAACAAGACAAAGTGGTGAAAATAATATTTCAGATACTGCAGACATCGGTAGAAACCTGCTTGAAAGAACACTAAGGGTAAGAGGGCCTCTGAACCGTTGCGGTATTTGGGCCTGCCCTCCCAGGCAGGATACAATAAGGAGATGGATAGGATTTTCCAGGATAGTCAATGTACCCGCAGATAAAATATATTATATAGGGATGGCTGCAGATAATCAGTATAGATTCAGAGTGGATGGGCAAACAGTTGTTAATGGGTCGGAGGGCAATTCTGAGAGTTTTAAAATATGGCATATCTACCCGGTTACTTTAACTGCAGGACCCCATATTATAGAAATGGAAGCAAGAAATTATGGCGGCCCGGCATCTTTTGGTGCAGAAATTTATGACAACACTGAAGCTGAAATTATAGCTGCAGATCACTATAAAACAGGTGCAACAGATATCATTCGCAGTTTGAATGCGATATTCAGTACCAAGGATTTAATCGGTCAGCAATTTGAGCTGGGTGTGTATACCTGCCCCCCGGGTTATGCATTAAATACCAGCAGCGGTAATCCGGCGCAATATACCTGCGATGGCGGAACTATCTCCGTTTGCCGTTCCCGTTTCTCCAATGCCCTTATTAACCCTTATGTAGAAGGCGTATTTGGCAACTGGCGGGCAGATAGTACCTATAGCTATTACGGCACCCGTAAACAAAAAGACCCCACCAAAGCAGTTGATCTTCGCACTGGTGGTACCATAACAGACTATAAAGATTTTTGGAAATTCAACCCGGATGCGGCAAGCTATTTCTTAAAGCGAAACTATACAGCTGGCAGGGAGTGGGCCTGGAACAATACCAGTACCCAGTTTAACCGTAAGGGTTATGAAACAGAAAACAAAGACCCCCTGGGCAGGTTTAATGCCGGTGTATATGGTTACAACCAGCAATTACCCATTGCAGTAGCCAACAATGCCAGGCTAAGGGAAGTAATGTACGAAGGCTTTGAAGATTATGATTACAGAACCCAGGCAAGCTGCAACACAGCCAACGAAGATTGTGCCATACCTGCACGTCATGCTATATTCAAAGATATAACTTCTGCCAACCTCAGCAGCCAGGAACACCACACTGGCAGGTATAGTTTAAAAGTAACGCCCAATGCCAGCGTTTTATTAGGTGCTGAGGTAAAAAATACAACTGTTGCAGATGAGGGGTATGGATTTAACATGTATGTGGGTAGCAACCAATGCCCGGATACTTTAATTACCCCGCTTGGAACCGGGTATATATTAAATGGTCATCATTTACCCTTTGGGCCAAGTCCATTACTCAACGACCGGAATATTTATCTTGTTAGTACTATAAATTCAAAAAAAGGAGTCGCAACATGGGATGGCTTTTTATTACCCACCAGTACAGGTTATTATGATTTTGAAACCGTAAGTACGGATGATCATATTACGGTAGACATTATTGATTATTACAACCCGGCCATTTCAATGCACCATACAGATGCATTCCCCAATCCTTTCAGCGTTCATACAAATTTTAAAATGATCAAAGGGCGTCCGTATAAAATTATAGTGCAATACGACAATGATGGAGGATCTGACTGCAACGCTATTCTGTTGTGGAAAACCCCTGAAATGAAATGCGCAGGATTACCTTACGACTTTATACCCACAAACCAGGTGTACAAAGGTGATGTAAATGGCCTTAACGCACTATTGGCAAGTGTTACCATTGGGCCACGCACTGTTTATAGCCTCGACCAGTCGCAGGCCAGCGGCAATAAATTCAACGATAAGTTTTCGCCGTTGCAGGGCACTAAAATGGTGCTCAGTGCATGGGTAAAAGAAAGCAAAGATTGTAAATGCTCCACCTATGTAAACAATGCCATCCATTTAACGCTTGATGGAGCGATTACCATATTAAAGCCGGCAGGTAATATTATTGAAGGCTGGCAGCGTTACGAAGAAGTATTTAATATACCTGCCAATACGCAAGGCATCAATGTTTCCTTAAAAAATACGGGCAGTACGGGGGATGTATTTTTTGATGATGTACGCATACATCCATTTAATGCCAACGAAAAAACCTTTGTGTACCACTCCTCAAATCTGAGGCTGATGGCGGAGCTGGATGAAAACAACTATGCCAGCTTTTATGAATACGATGATGATGGCACGCTTACCAGGGTAAAAAAGGAAACACAAAGAGGCATAAAAACAATTACAGAAACCCGCAGTGCTTTGCAAAAAGCGGAACAATAACATTAACTGGAGAAAAAAAAAATCTATGCGCAGGAAAATATTTTCACTATTACTGATACTGCAGGGGTTTACGCCCGCAGTAAAAGCGCAGGACGCAGCGAAGGTAAAAGAGATATTATCGGCCATCAGCCATAATTACGATACCAGTACCAACCTGCGTTTTGGTGTGCGGTTTACCAATATATCAGAACCCAAAGGAGAAGCCCCCGTATCGGATAATGTAGAAGGCACTTATGCGGTGCAGGGCAAAAATGCCTTTTACAGGCTGGGGAATATTGAAACCATGCAAAACGACTCTTTTTTTGTAGCGGTTTATCCCGATGATCAGTTTGTACTCGTTTCCAAACCCAAAAACAATGGCAATACAGTTTTTTTCCCGTTTAAAGAAACGATGGATAGCTTATTGCGCTTATCGGCAGCAAAATACAACATAACCACGGCCATTAATAAAGCAGAAAAAAAAGGCAGCATTGTTTTTTCGGCAAAAGACTCTTTGGAGAAAGTAACTGAGTTTAAAATAGAATATAATACCAGCCTGGGGTTGCTTACATCGCTCAGGTATTTGTATTACGGGTATAAAGAAGCCAGGGAAGATTACAAACTGCAGCAACCGCGGCTTATTTTTCAAAAGAAAACAATGCTCATCGAATTTTACGGCTATAGTAACCAGGAAATAGACCCGTTACTGTTGAAGGAAACGAATTACATATTTTTTGAGGCGGGGGAATGTAAGCTTACCGAAAAGTACAAAGATTATAAGCTGTTCTACAATCCGCCGCCGCAGGTAAGTGAGTCGCAGTAGCGGTTGTAGCAGAAGTGTTATTGGAAGGGATAGGAATGATAGTTTGTTGATTAAATAAGCCATAATGGCAAATTTTGCAGATAAGTAAAGGATTTTTCAGGGCCGCCGGTAATGGCAAAGTAAAAAATAAAATGCAGAACAAATGAAAATATTGAAGAGCAGATTACTGCAGCAGGCTTTTTTAGCAGGGTTGCTTTTGCTGGGTGCAGCAGAGCAGGCCAGCGCATATACCGATCCCACTATGTCATCTGCGCTTCGGGGCAGCCTGGGGCAAATAGTTGTGGGGCGCTCTGATACAACAAAAGATACCAAATTCTTTAACCTGGCAGGAAGTATCGACACTACTTATTCTTTAAAAAACATAGTATCTCTTAGTATTGACCCGCTAAGTACTGCATTTATACCATCTGACTTTACAACAAATATAAAAATTGAAATAAAAACAACCGATGCACAGGGGCAAACCAATACAATAGAAAAGATACTAACTGTAAACTACAAAAAAGGACCTGGCGAAAAATACGATGCCATACAATATTATAATTTCCAGAACGCCGTTATAACAGAAGTGAAAATTCTGGAGATCACATCAAATGTTGCCTGGAACACCACACAGGTATTACTGTTAAAAAATGAACTGACGGCAAACAGGGATTACGCTTTTAATTGTACCACACCCATACAGAACCTGCACTTTGCGCCAATAGTGCTGCCCCAAACCGACCTGGATAAGCCGGATGAGATAGCCGTAAGCTGGAATGACCCCAATAACGGGCAAACGGAATATGATCTGGAATGGGCATGGGTGGATGCCAGTGCTTTGGCATTGCTGCCAACCGATGGCTCGGGCAATTATGTACAACAGGCGGTTTTTGAAAACAATGCCACAAGAATAACCATCACAAATGTGCAATACAATGTACCCTTACTGTATGATGGCGATGGAAAACTTTTTATACGGGTACGGCCGGTACAAACAAAAAATAATGGACAAAGAATAGAGGGCATTTGGAGTGTACAGAACAATACAGCCCATTCATTTACTTTTACAGGTCATGCCACCCTGTTAAACTGGCAGGCATCCAGCTCTTATGCCGAAGAGGGCAAACATAAAAGCGTGGTACAGTATTTTGATGGTACCCTGCGCAACAGGCAAACCGTAACAAAAGACAATACTACGCAAACCACCGTGGTGGCAGAAACATTTTACGACTACCAGGGCCGCCCGGTAATACAGGTATTGCCATCGCCTACCCTCAGCAATATCATACAGTATGCACAAAACTTTAACAGATCCATTACTACAGATGGGTATCCCAAAACTTTGTACGATAAGCTGGACGGTTCAGAAAGCATCTGTTCAAAAATATCGCCGGGTTTTAGCACCGCCTCCGGTACAGCTCAGTATTATTCCCCTAATAATCCCCTGCTGGCAGGGGCTGCAACCGGTGGTATCAATAAATTTATTCCCAATTCCGAAGGGCCAATAGCAGGAGTAGCCTATCCGTTTACAGAAACCCGGTACGACCCCGATGGCTCGGGCAGGGTATCTTCCCAGGGCGGTGTGGGCATTACACACCAGTTAGGGTCGGGCCACGAAACAAAATACTTTTATGAGGGCGTTTCCCAAACAGCAGAACTGGATCCGCTCTTTGGTACCGATGCAGGCATAGCCTCCCATTATTTTAAAAATATAGTAAAAGATGCCAATGGGCAATACAGCATCAGCTATGCCGATATGCATGGCCGTACCATTGCCACCGCCCTGGCCGGGGCCAGCCCCGCCAGCCTCGATGCCCTGCCCTCGTTTGCCAATGCCGAAAAACAGGTTACAAGAGATTTGTTGCCGCCCGGTACCAATATCGTACAGGGCAAAACAATAAAATCGTCTCAGCCCCTGGTGGTATTAAAGTATGGCAAATACGAGTTTAACTACGAATTGTCGCCCGATAACCTTATTTTGGAGAATTGCGATACCACCAGTATCTGCTACGATTGTTTATATACACTCAATATTACCATCGCATCCGACTGTAATGCCACACCACCAATTGTAAGAACCAAAAAGAATTTTACCATTGGTCAGTACCTCAAAGACAGCTACGGCAACAATTGTCCGCCCGATGGTAAATCGCCCGCTATTAATATACCCATAGCGGAGTTTACCGAATTTCTAGACGAGGGAGCATACACCGTTACCAAAGAGCTGATACTATCCGCCGATGCGCAAAATTATTACAGGGACAGTGTATTTATACCCGCCAATGCATGCAAAACACTGCAAAGTTTTGTAAAAGAAGTGTATGAGTTATTAATTGCCAATGCCAATTGTAATATAACCTGCGAAGCCTGTACTACAGCCCTTGGAAATACTTATGATGCCTACAGAACAAACATGCTGATCAAGTTGGGAGTGTTAACCAACACCAACCCGCCCTTACCCGTTAATCCCGGCCCGTTAACCGCTGAAGAAATTACAGCCTTTGAACCACAATTTGTAAAAGCCTACGAAGAAGCAAAAGCAAGCTGCGCCAAAATTTGCGCAGGCGATGTGGATGATGGGAATGATTACATAAAAAGTATCAGGGAAATAATGCTGCTGGATGTAACACCCGGTACCGGTCAGTATGCAAGATACGACAGACCAGCAGGCCAAACCGACCCCGAAACGGGAACCCCTTTGCCGGCGCTTAACTATACCACGCTGAAGTATAATATTTTTAATACAACTGATGCGGCAACCGTATATGGTACCGGCGAAGTTTCGCCTGCGCCAGATTGGAAGCATGGTTTGTGGTATAACCCCACTACCCAGGCACTGGAAAATGAAAACCCCTATAAGGACATTTTCAGCCAGTCAGATTCAGTAAATGCGTTGATAAACACCCCAGCCACTACTTATACCAAAGAGCAATTTGGCACTGACTTTAAAGAAACCTGGGCAGTATCCTTATTGCCCCATCACCCGGAGTATTGCAAACTGCGGGAACTGGAAGATAAACTGCCGGCCAGCTATGCCTTTGAAGCAGCATTGCAAAGGGTAAAAAGATGGCAGGATGCTTTTAATGTGCCCACACCACAAACCGGTGGCTACATCATGCACATTGTTGAAAATGACCCTTTCTTTTCCCTGCCGGGTAATGATGCATACAGAACAGAAATGTTGAGTAAAGTAAATGTACGGTACAGAACATTTGGTGGTAGTGGAGGGATAAATGGCACAGGTACAGGAGGCACACCAATATCAATGTGGCAAATGGCGCAGGGAATTGTGTTTTGCAGAAACCAGGCCAATACTGCCGGTAACCCTGCCGCATCCAATTGCTTTGCAGCCCAGTTGCCACCCAACTCCGCACATACCGAAAGTGCTTGTGATGACTGGAACCGTGCCTGGGAAATATTCAGAACCCTCTATTTAACCGAACGCAAAAATTACATCGCTAAATATTTAGACAGGGTATGTCCACCACCCACCGAAACCTTATTTACGGATGGTACTTACCAACTCCGTTTTCAAAATTTATCGGGAGGAACCTATAATACCGGCGACCCGGAGCTGGACCTGGTATTACTTCAAATTTCCGGTGGCACCGCTACCAGTCCCGAAATACTGGCCCTGCTGGGCAGCCAGGCCGATGCCACCTGCCGTTCGTATGCAGCCACCTGGCTAAATGCATTACGAAAATGCCCCACTATAAAAACAGCACTGGAAGCAAACCCGGGCGATCAAATAAGTTTAATTGACAACCTGGTAGGTATTTGTAAAAAAGGCTTCGATGCAGCGCATCCCTCAGGAGCCAGCAGCATATCACCAAATACAACACCATATAATGGTTTTAGCAATTTCCCGGAAGTGATAAAGGCATACCTGCAGGCAAATGGGGTAAATGCACCATGGACGGCCCTGTGCAATCCCTACCTCATTACCGTGCCGGCACCTTACGATAAAACGCCGGCTCTGGCCAACCAATACGTTATTACCAAACCATCCGAATGCCAGTGCACCAGATTACAAACATTAAAAACCGAGCACAACCAGCATCCCGGCAGTGGCACTTTCAGCAATTACTTATTTACTGTGTATGGCACTACTATCCGGCAGGGTACCTTAGATACCTTATTGTCCCTCTGCAGCAATAACCCCATTACCAGTTGTATTTTTTTAAATACGGCCATTGCCATTCCGCCAATACTGCAATGCGATGGGCCGTTAAAAACTTGTATAACCTGTGCCGAATACAATGTTATCAAAGCAAATTTCTTAACTGAATTTGCCATAGCCGCCCCCATTCTCAATCCGCAAACACAGGCAGAACTGGACATTAATGATGCTTTTGCAAACTTCGCCAACACAAAAACAGGGTTCAGCAAACTGTGGAGCGCCTACAGGGATTTTGAAATTACTTGTGCCAACCAGGATATTGGCATAGGCAAGGCAACCGAAGCAAACCCTTCACCCGCTTTATCTGCTCAAAGCCCCACTACAAATGCCGCCTGCGCCAGCCTGGAAGCGGTCTTTCAAGCCTATTACAATACATATATAAATCCGCCAGGTAGAATTGTCGATTTAGACATCCGCACCTTCTACGGTAACAAAACACCCTGTGTGGGTGATGTGGGCGTATTTGATATCAATGGAGATTTAGTAGGAAACACAACGCTTAATGCCCTGAACAACCAGGCTTTTGCCGATATATGGAATAGCTCCAGTATAAATAATGCCACAGGTATTTTATCGGGCATACCCGGCAGTTGCAAAGTGCGCCTGGTATTAAACCCAGGCCAGGTTGCTCCCTGCAATGGTATTATTGGTATGCGGTATTATACTTATGTAAATTCAACCCCGGTGCTGGATGGTATAATGACCGGGCCGGGTTGTTATATAGATTTTGGAGATGGTAACACTACTAAAGTGGACACTTTGCTGAGTAATGCGGTAACCACCATCACCAAACAAATTCCTTTTTATGCAAGAAATACGATTGGCTATTATGTAAAACACCAATATGCAGCATTGAATCAAATGAATGAATGGACAGTAAAAATATATCATTCTGATACATTGGGTATAATAGGTTTCGATAGATTTGGAAGTGGCTCAGATAGCGGGTTAGCGGCCAGTAAACAACTTAAGGGATACCTGCCCGAACAATTTGAAGGCATGGTTTTTCACAGCACTACCGATACTTCCTTAAATACCTTTTCTAAAATACTTAATAAAAATAGTGCGAATGGCTTGCGATGGGTGAGCATTTATGGCCACGGCAATGGTGCGGCTCCATTTCTTGGCTATAATTTTGGAAATTTAGATAACTATAACAACCTGGAAGCCATTGATGTTCAATCTGGATATGCAGGCATAAACCTGCCTGCTAACATTGTATATCTGCATGATATTATTGCCGATCCTTTAAATATTCCTAAGCTCAAATTCATAAGAATTGCAGCACAAAGCTATACAGATGATATCGTAATAAATTATCCGCAGCTTAAAGCTGTTGATATTCAAAATGGTTTGTTGGCTTACCAGGTAGATAGTATATTGAACCAGGTAGCCAGGTATTCACTCACCAATAATGGAAAAGTATTTTTGGGCAACAATTGCCAGCCACGTACCACAGCCAGCGATGCCGCTTATAATGCACTTATTGCAAGGGGCTGGACCATTTATACCAATGGCAGTGGTGTTGCTGGTGGTATAAACAGCATTACTGAAGGCATAGCTGGCAACGCCGAGTACCGCACACCCGCCCTTTCCCAATTTTCAGAATACTACTCTGCTGCTACAAATAATCCTAACAGTACATTGCAACAAGTGCAAAATGCCTATATAAGCACCTGTGGTTATAAGCCAGATTTCTGTAGTCTGCTGGTGAATAATAACAATTGCGATTCGTTGAAAAATGTGCTGGATGATTTTGTGAGTAATACTTACCATTCTCAGCCCTGGATACTTGCTGATTCTTACTATGGTAATACTTTAGATAACCCGGATGGTACAATTTTTAAAGTATTGGCACCTGTAACACCTCAGGATTGTATCAGCAATGGAATATTTGCAGGTTACCCCGATTCAATATACCAATATCCGCCCGGTCATTCAGATTTCCCTTATTTCAGCATGGCTAATTATAACTGCAATGATATAGGTCCCGGGTTTTCTGTAGAATTCCGCTCCAGGCTACAACCTGATTTTCCAACAATGCTGCTGGCCACAGATCTTGCCTTTCTTGAACATGTGGTTACTTTTGATGGATCCAGGCGTTTTAACATGACCTATGGCTATCAGCCAAATGGATTGGGTGGCGAATACAGTTACTCCAGGTTTTATGATACAGGATTGCCGGATTTGGAAGTAACGCCGGCACTTATATCTAAAACCGACTTAAGGAACTGGCATACCACAAAATATACTTTTGGGGTAAACACGGTTTCCATTTTTATTGATGGAATACTCAAACAGCAGGTGCCCACTACTTATAACCCTAAAGAAATAACTGGTGTTAAGTTTGATCAGGGTTGGGGTATTATTGAGCAATTTGATTACATAAAATTCATAGATGCCAATGGTAATACCAAATGGCAGGATGATTTTAACAGTGCAACACCACCCAAAATACCGTACGAACTAAGCTGTACCAAAATAACCTGCGGCCCCGTAGGCGATGCATTTACCGCCTATTATAACACCCGCTTTGGTACAAATTATACTTATGCACAGCTAAAAGACAAGTATTTTCAGTGCGGTATTATTTTTGGCGATTGCCCTTTTAATAATTGCGATACCTTAAAAAATACGCTCAATGATTTTGTAAATCAAGCCAATCAACCCTGGCAAGTAGGTGGCTCATATAATGGAGATACCATAAGAGATATAAATTTTGTGCCTATTAAAATATTACCGCCAGTAACCATACAGCAATGTGTAAACAATGGCATCTTTGGGGGCTATCCTGATACGCTGTATCAACAAAATTATTTTGAACCATCACATGGCGACCCCAATAATGGGCATTTTAATTTCTTACTTTCAAAGAATATATGTGCCAATTTGGGGGTTGGATTTTCAGTTGAAGTACGGTCCAGATTAGAGACCGATTTCCCAACTGTAGATAAGGTTTCGGACTATCGCCATGTGTTCAGATTCGAATCAAACAATCTTTTCGCCCTGACAAACCTGTATTTTGATCCGACTGCCACAAGAAATTTGTTCCCAAGCAAATCAGAATATTTATATACAGGATATGATATCCCTTTTGACTTTCCAGCACTTATAGCAGACCGGGATGATACAAGAAATTGGCATATATACAAGTACACATTTGATAATAATAGTATTTCCATTTATATAGATGGCGTACTAAGAAAACAAATGCCAACCACCTATTCACCTGCGAAATTGACACAAATTCAATTTGCTTCAGACTTTGGCACTCCCGAACAAATAGACTATGTTAAATTGATTGATGCCTATGGCAATACCAAATGGCAGGAAGATTTTAACAGCGCAACGCCACCCCAAATACCTTATGGCATTAGCTGTACCAAAATAACCTGTGGGGCCACAGGCAATGCCTTTACTGCTTATTACAATGCTCGTTTTGGTACCAATTATACTTACCAGCAATTAGTTGATTTGTATTTTAAATGCGGCATCATACTCGGCCCATGTAACCCATTGCCAACAGGTGGGCCATTACTTTGCGGCCTTGCCGATCCTATAGCCGTAGAGGATAGTATACACTTGCCCTCACCATGCGATGGCCTGGATAGTGTAGCCGCCACCATTGGCGAAATACGCTACAACCTTTATTTAGACAGTTTACGCAATGTGTTTGATACCGCTTACTACAACAAGTGTATGAAGGCTGGTGCGCTGGAACAATTTACGGTAAAATACACCAATGCCGAATACCATTATACGCTCTACTACTACGACCAGGCAGGCAACCTGGTACGCACTGTACCGCCCGAAGGGGTGGATGCACGCCATGGCGACCTCACTTTTCTAACACAGGTAGCCGCAAAACGGGCATTGGTAAAAGCAGGTGTGCCCGAAGGCCCTGCCAACAGGGTAGTGCCCCTGCATGCCCAGGATGAAGTACTTACCTCAACCGGAGAAATCAATGGAGGCGCACTAACCACCAACTACCGCTACAATACCCTTAACCAGGTGGTGGCGCAAAAAACACCGGATGCGGGCATCAGCAATTTTTACTACGACCGTCTCGGCAGGCTGGTGCTTAGCCAGAATGCCAAACAGGCAGCATTAGATAAACTCAGTTATACCCAATACGATTACCTGGGCCGCATCAGCCAGGTAGGGCAGATAGACAAAGGAACAATACCCGATACCCGTGACCAGGCCGCACTGTCCACCTGGTTCGCCGGCAATGCCGCCAGCAAAGAGCAGATAACCCGTACCGTATATGATGTCAGCTATTTTAACGGGGAAACCCCGCCAACCCTGGTAGACGTATTGGTACAGCGCAACCTGCGCAACCGGGTAAGCTATACACAGGTATTTGATACCGAACCAGCAGGCAGCAATGATTTAAATTATGCCGCTACGCACCGGGCCGCCACCTATTACTCTTACGATATACACGGTAATGTAGATACCCTGATGCAGGACTATGGCAACCCCGATTTTGTGGGCGAAAATGCCATGAACAGTACCGGCAACAGGTTTAAGAAAATAGCCTATAATTACGACCTCATCAGCGGTAAGGTAAACAAAGTGAGCTACCAGCCCGGCTATACCGATGAGTTTTACCACCGCTACACCTATGATGCAGAAAACCGCATAACCATGGCCGAAACCAGCCACGATGATATTTGGTGGGAACGGGATGCACGCTATACCTATTACAAACACGGCCCATTGGCCCGTTCGGTAATTGGCGAGGAAGAAGTGCAGGGTATAGACTATGCTTATACCTTACAGGGCTGGCTGAAAGGGGTAAACACCACCGGCCTGCAGGGTGGCGATGGCAATATTGGCCAGGGCGAAGACTGCGGCCCAAATAGTGCGGTAGATAAGCTGCTGGTGTACAACCGGGCTCCCAAT
>JANMDL010000081.1:0-1943 GCA_031376295.1 Chitinophagales bacterium | reverse complement strand
AAAAATTACAACAGATACTGGGAAAGGAGTACGTATTGGTGGATGAGGAAGCACTTAATAATTATGCACACGACGAAACGGAGAACCTGCATTTTTTGCCCGAAATAGTGGTAAAACCCCGTACAGCAGAAGAAATAAGCCAAATAATGCAGCTCTGCAACGAGTACCGTATACCCGTAACGCCCCGTGGCGCAGGCACCGGCCTCAGCGGGGGAGCGCTGCCGCACCTGGGTGGCGTACTCGTATCCAGCGAGCGGATGAACAGCATTATACAAATTGACGAACGCAACCTGCAGGTAACTGTGGAGCCGGGGGTGATAACGGAAGTATTGCAAAATGCCGTAAAGGAAAAGGGACTTTTTTACCCGCCCGATCCCAGCAGTCGTGGCAGTTGCTTTATCGGCGGCAATATTGCCGAAAACAGCGGTGGCCCCAAAGCGGTGAAATATGGTGTGGTAAAGGATTATGTGCTGAATTTACAAGTAGTATTGCCTACGGGCGACATCATTTGGACGGGTGCCAATGTACTCAAAAACTCCACCGGCTACAACCTTACGCAACTGGTGGTGGGCAGCGAGGGTACGCTGGGCATTGTTACCAAAATAGTATTGAAATTATTACCGCATCCCAAATACGACCTGCTGATGCTGGTGCCTTTTGCCTCGCTGGAGAAAGCAGGGGAGGCGGTGAGCGCCATCTTCAGGGCGGGCTTTGTGCCCAGTGCGCTGGAATTGGTTGAAATTGATGCGCTGAAAATTGTAAGTAAAATGGTAGACAGCACGGCCGTGCCGGTTACGGATGATATTGCTGCACATTTAATCATTGAAGTGGATGGCAATAATATGGAGGTGCTGATGGCCGATATGGAAGCCATAGCGGAGCTGCTTACTCAATTTGACTGCGGCGAAGTGTTTTTTGCCGATGATGCACAGCAAAAGGCCGAACTGTGGAAGCTGCGCCGCAGGGTGGCTGAAGCGGTGAAACTGGACGGCTACACCATTGAAGAAGACACCGTGGTACCCAGGGCCGAACTGCCTGCATTGATAAGAGGGGTAAAAGAACTGGGCATACAATACGATTTTAAAGCCGTGTGCTATGGCCATGCCGGCGATGGCAACCTGCATATACGCATAAAAAAAGAAGGCAGCATTTACAGCCTCAATAATGAAGCGGTGATACCGGCGCTGCGGGCATTGTTTGAGCTGGTTAAAAAACTGGGCGGCACTATCAGCGGCGAGCATGGTATTGGCCTGATACAGAAAGAATACATGGACATTGTGTTCAGCGAAGCACAGCTTGGCCTGATGCGGGGGATAAAAAAAACATTCGACCCCAACAATATTTTAAACAGCGGAAAGATTTTTGATTAAGATAGTAAAGCAGTTAATCCGCCAAAGGCGGATGGTATTATTATAGAAACGATACCAAAGGGTTACCAAAACTCCAAAGGGGTGACAGATTTTGACTACGTGAAAACGGTAAGTAAAAAACATTGAATTATTAACAGGTATAAAAGTAAAAACATGAAGAAAATATTATTTACAATGTTACTGGCCGCCCTTGCTGCCAACAGCTTTGCACAGGACGAGGAAGAACCGGAAAGAAAAGGATTGTTCCGAAAAGAGAACCTTTTTACAGGAGGTAATGTAAGTGTTTCCTTTTTTAGCGGGGGAACCTTGTTGGGACTAAGCCCATTTTTTGGCTACAGCATCAATAAGTATGTAGATGTGGCCGCATCCATGAATTTCAATTATATCTCCCAAAGAGATTTTGTGGAAAACGGAGATAAGGTACGCACCACTTTTGTAGGGCCGGGCGCCTATGTAAGGCTTTTCCCGGTTAATTTTTTGTTTGCCCAGGCACAGTACGAAAACAATTACATCCGCCAGAAATACATACCGGCCCGCAACAGCATCAGTTATGTTGGCGATACGTATAAATAT
>JANMDL010000197.1:0-1897 GCA_031376295.1 Chitinophagales bacterium | reverse complement strand
CATACCTGATATCTGGGTTCATATCATGTTGAAAATTGTAAGCACCTTCATAGAACAAAGAAGATGTCCACTCTGCAACGTTTCCAGACATATTGTATAAACCAAAATCATTTGGCCAGTAAGCATCGGCACGTACCGTGTAAAAACCTCCATCTTCAGGATAATTACCACGGCCTGGCTTAAAGTTGGCAAGCAAACAGCCTTTTTTATTTCTCAGGTAATATCCACCCCATGGATAATCAGCTTGTGAACGGCCACCTCTTGCAGCATATTCCCACTCAGCTTCGGTTGGTAATCTAAAATCTGATTCTGCAGTTCTCTTTTTAGATTCAAGAAAAGCATTCAAATAATGAGTTCTCCATTCGCAAAAAGCAGTTGCCTGTTTCCAGCTTACACCTACTACAGGATAATTGCCAAATGCAGGGTGACTAAAATATTTTTTTGCCATTGGCTCGTTGTAAGAATATGCAAAATCTCTAACCCAGCATAAGGAATCGGGGTAAACCGCTATTGATTTTTTAATAATGTATTTAGAGCGGGGAATTGTTATATCCCTGTTTTGGGCAGCAGCTTTGTAATCAAAAATTTCTGACTGATATACAATTTTGTTAGCATCCAGTTCTTTTTTACCAAATAAACGGTTATCGGGAGTAACAATAATAGCATCAATTTTTTCCATTGTTGCTTTATCGCCCCATTTGATGGCATTGGCTTTTTTCCAGTCAATATATTCATTACCATCCGTACCCTGTTTTACATAGCCCATTAATTTAGCTGCTATTGAGTCACGTACCCAATTTGTAAACTGGCGATATTCATTATTGGTAATTTCTGTTGCATCCATCCAAAAACCGTTTATTGAAACAGATTTATTTCTGGCTGTGAGTGCATAAGTCATATCCTCATCACTGGAACCCATGTGAAAGGTACCAGGTGGAATATAAACCATACCAGGAGGTTTGGGTAAACTCCATTTAGTGCCTGGAGCAGCACCTATTAGTTGACCCTTATCAACAGCATAACCGCTGCCGCCTGATTTACCACCAGATTTTTTACAACTGGTAGTTAAAGATGTGATAGCTATAAAAGCTATTAGATAATACAGCCTGTACTTCATTGTTTTTAACTTTGAGGGTATTGGGCAAATGTAATGATTATTTTGATTCCTCATCATTTTTATGATTGATTGAATTTTTATTTTACAGGTAAATGAAGCCCTAAAAAAACTAAACGATAGAAATTTTCAAATATTGTGTTTGTAAATAGTTAAGCTATCCTAACTATTAAGAATAAATACAATTTTTGCCGGTAAATTTTGGTGGGTAAAAAAAGTCTTTACTTAATGGGATAGTTGGCCTTGTAATTTCGACAGTTTTTTGTTATTACCAAAAAAATTGGTTGATTTCTTTTCCCCAATCTGCAATTATATAAACAGATACCAGCTTCATAAGTGGAGAATAAATTTAGCTTGTATTATTTTATTGATTTTAACGAATTGTAAAATAATGAGGATTACTTTCCTTGCTGACAAAGCGTTTCAAGATTGTAAAAAAATATATTCAGTTATTATTTTCTACTTCTTGGGGTTATTTTTTTACATTTTAATTGCCAGATATTGTTGTACCTGCATACCGGAACCTCCAAAAAAAATTGCTGCATTAAATTTTTGCTTTGTTTATAATGCCCTCAATCAGTTTTGTCCACTTTTTCTATTAACATCCAAATGCGGTATATTTTTATGTATTTATAGAAATAGATAAATACCCGTACCGTATGACTAAAATAGACGGCAACCATTTTACTTATCTATTTAATAATGTGCAACAGAAAATGGACTTTGCTATGTATAGCGGTCCAGTGCGCTCAAAATCATACGAATTATCGGTTTTGAAAAAAC
>JANMDL010000937.1:0-2733 GCA_031376295.1 Chitinophagales bacterium | reverse complement strand
GATATGGTGGCAGGGCATTCACTAGGCGAATTTTCGGCATTGGTGGCCAATGGTGCGCTTACATTTGATGATGCTTTGCGTTTGGTATCACTGCGGGCGGTGGCCATGCAAAAAGCCTGCGAGTTAAACCCCTCAACGATGGCCGTAGTACTTGCCCTCGATGATGATAAAGTGGAGGGAATATGTACTGCTGTGCAGCAAGAAACAGGCGAAATTGTAGTGGCAGCCAATTACAATTGCCCCGGCCAGTTGGTAATCAGCGGCTCATTAAAAGGTATTGAAATAGCCTGTGAGCGCATGAAAGCGGCAGGTGCAAAAAGAGCAATGGTACTGCCCGTAGGCGGCGCCTTTCACTCTCCATTGATGTTGCCTGCTAAAGAAGGGCTGGCTGCTGCCATTGAAGCAACCAGCTTTAATACGCCTGTATGCCCTATCTATCAAAATGTAGTAGCCAAAGCAGTAGCCGCACCGGCTGAAATAAAAAATAATTTAATTGAACAACTTACCGGTGCTGTGCGCTGGACGCAATGCGTGGAAGCGATGGTTGCAGGCGGTGCCACTCATTTTACCGAATTTGGTCCCGGAAAAGTGCTGCAGGGGCTAGTGCAAAAAATATTTAAAGAAGCAGTAATTGCAGGTGTAAATTAAATAAAAATTTTATTGAGGGTGGTAAATGCGCTCAGCTGTTTTGTACACATCTTCTTTTTTAAGACTCATCTTTTTAGTTTGCTGGTTAATAAACATTTCCATCTGGTCATCGTAATGTTTATTGCCGGGCTTATTGCTGGCGCCATAGCAATTGATGCTTTCAATCTGCGGGCCATCTTTGGTAAATTCTACCAGTTCAATATACGAATCTCCCTGGCGGCCTTTTACCATTCCATTTTTGTATGGTTCACTTTCCATACTGGCTATTACATCCGGCAAACCCGGCAAGGCCAATGCTTTATTGCCCCTCACTAATTTCTGATAATCCCCAAGTGTAATGTCAACACTGCCAAAATGTTTCTGGCAGTAGGTACTGATATGTGTACATACCTCCACACATTGCGCCATACTTAACTGTGTTACACCGCTCCAGTCTGTTTTCAATCTTTCAACAATATAATAAAATGCAATACCAAAATAAGCCGCCCCTTTGCTGTTAGCCTCCGCTTTTCTATCCCATTGTTTCAATGCAGTTATTACCGTAGCCAGTTCGGGATGGGTGTTCTCATTCAATACAAAAAGTCCATCGGCTTTTACAGGAAATGCAAGCGGGGAAGGGAGCTGCCTGTCGAATTTTATCCTTTTAAAATCTTCAAATGATATTTTATCAAGCGGTGCCAGCTGTTCCATAAAACGTACACTGCGGTTGTTCTCGTTGGTTTCGTACCCCATGGTGCCATCGTAATTACTGTTCCTGATATTATCTGCACCAGCTGTCGCATTAAAAGGGGAGTGGTTACTGTTGAACAGATAGCCCGATGAAGGATTAAGTACCTGTGGCAGTTCTTCTACCGGGTGAAAATTCGTCCACAATGTTTTGCTGGTGTTACCTGGCACGGTGCTTCGCCAGTTATATCCTTGTTGCCGCAGCGGCATCCGGCCATTGCTCAGGTAAAAAATGGTGTCGTACCTGTCGGCATATACTACATTGTATCCCGGTATGGCTTCCATTTTAAGCGCTTTAAAAAACTGGGTAAAATTGCGGGCCTTGTTCATATGGTACCATTGCTCCAGCGCTGCAATAGAAAACATAGCCGTGCTGCGGATGGAAAAAGTGCCATTTTTGCCCATAACCGTGGGGCCGTATTTGCTGGTGTATATTTTTCGTTTAACACCAATTTTGATGCCGGCTACTTTTACTTTCAGCTTTACGGTTTCTTCCTGCAAAGTTTCCCATGCATCATTAAAGCGGTACTGCAGCTTATTTTCAGGGTTTATCTGCAACTGAAACAGGTCGGTTTTGTCGGGCGCATTTACAGTATGGCCCCAGCCAAGATATTCATTGCAGCCTAGTAAAATAATGGGAGAACCTGTAAACATAGCGCCGATAATATTCCATCCTTCCTCACTTTGCAAATGCGCTTCGTACCAGCTTACCGGGCCATTTAGCGGCTGGTGAGCATTAATGTTGAGAAAGCTGTTGCCGTTCTTTGTTTTATGTGAATTAAAGGCATAGGCATTAGAACCGCCCATCTTTAAAAAATCAACCGTTGGTGCAACGCCCTTAAAAACCTGCTGCAATGCCTCATCTCCCCGGCAGGAAACAAACAACTGCAGCATGGAGTAACCAAGTATGTTTTTGGGTGTTATGGGGAACAGTTGTTTCAGCAGTACTTCATCCGGATGATGCGCTGCATAGGCATTAAGGCCATCACAATAGCCTTGCAGTACTTTTTTAAAGGGAGGGGAAATAGCGGTGTCGTATTGGGCTTCCACCAGTTCTTCAGCTTTAATCAGGTGTACTACATAATCAATGGTGGCACCTTTTTTACCACTGTAACGGCCCAGCATTTTTTTACCTGCTAAAAAACATTCCTGTATAGTCTTAAAATCATCCTCAGCATGTGCCCAGGCAAGGCCATAAGCAGTAGCAGCGTCAGTTGGTGCAAATATGTGTGGTACGCCAAAACTGTCTCTTACAATATCAATAGTGGCAGTATTTATGGCAGTTTGACTGTGTACATTTATCCAGCTAAAACCGGCAGCCAGCAGTAAATAAAAGCGGTACATAAAGAGGTGAAATAT
>JANMDL010000899.1:0-10441 GCA_031376295.1 Chitinophagales bacterium | reverse complement strand
CGTAGCTCAGTTGGATAGAGCAACAGCCTTCTAAGCTGTGGGCCACACGTTCGAATCGTGTCGGGATCACAATCGTTCATTATTCACTGCCTTACAGGCATAAAAATGCAGAATTAGTAGTATTTTCAAGCTTAGGGAATTCCAAAATCTGCTTGTGTATATAAAATTCAGGATGTATTTTGTACAAAATCTGCTTATAATAAACATAGATTATAACCAGGCTGATACAAAACCGATGCGGAACAATTTTTGCCAGTCATCGGGAATGCGCAACTTTTTTACGACCAATGTCATCTGTTGAGATGGATATCAATAACAAAAAATAACAACATGAAACAAAAACTAGTATTTACATTAGCCCTTGCCATATTGGTTACTGGTGCTTTTGCTCAGAAAGTGAAAAAGAGCGACAGATTTACTTCTGCCAAAAAAGGAAGCCTTTTTGGATTGCATTTTAACCTGGCCGATTTTAAAACTCCGGTTTCAATAAAAGAAACTTCTCTTAATGACGCATTGAAGCAAAAAGACTGGAAGAAAGTGTCTGCAATGAGTGGCGGTTTTTCTTTTTCTTACTGGAAGGGTTTAACCAAAACCATTGACTTTTCAACAAAGTTGAATGTGATGTTCCACGATTACGCCGCTATCTATGATGGTGTGGCAGGCAAAACGGAAGTAGGTCTTGAAATTGAGCCCACTTTAAACTTCCGCCCCATGAACGACAATCATCTTTTTAGCCCTTTTATAACTGCCGGTGTTGGCGGTGGTATTTATACAGGAAAAATAGGATTGTACAGCCTGTGGGTGTTGGTATACAGTGTAACCTCAATAGTACTACTTACCTGTTTTTACAAAGCCAGTACAAGGTAGCACTGACAGATAAAGTGCTGGGTGATAACCTGTTTCATTCATTTGGTATAGCCGAAAATTTTGCAGAACCCAAGAGCAATATCCCTCCTCCTCCGCCACCATTACCAGTTGTAGAAAAGAAAGACAGGGATAATGATGGAATTGAAGATAGCAAGGATGCCTGCCCTGATGTACCCGGTAAAGCTGCATTAAATGGCTGCCCCGATAAAGACAATGATGGTATTACTGATACCGATGACAAATGCCCTGATGTAGCTGGAATAGCTAAATACAATGGCTGCCCCATACCTGATGGCGATGGCGATGGCATTAACGATGAAAATGACAAATGCCCAACTACACCGGGTCTTGCCCGCTACCAGGGTTGCCCAATACCTGATGGTGATGGCGATGGTGTAAATGATGAGGAAGATAAATGCCCAACTGAATTTGGTGTTGCATCAAATGCCGGTTGCCCGGAAATTAAGCAGGATGTGGTTGATAAAGTGAATATGGCGGCTAAGAACATTTTCTTTGCAACCGGAAGCAATAAACTCCTCCCAAAATCAACTGTTTCATTAAACAATGTTGCTAAAATACTTAAAGATAACCCAAGCTATATTGCAGATATTGAAGGGCATACTGATAATGTTGGTACAGAAGAAAAGAATGATGCCTTATCTGAAGCAAGGGCCCAGGTTGTAGCTGATTACCTGAAAAGTAAGGGTGTAAGCGAAAGCCAGATAACAGCTAAGGGTATGGGAATGGCAAATCCTGTTGCTGACAACAGTACCCCAACCGGACGTGCCAAAAACAGAAGAGTGGAAATGAAGATCAGGAATTATTAATGTTTCTCGTTGAACGATAATAAGAATGCCCTTGCACAAAGCAGGGGCATTCTTAATTGCTGTATGCCGGCCCAATTGTTAAAATTGATATAAAGCTCCGGCCAAAAGGCAATATGGCAGTTGTTTTGAACTTTATATAAAAAAATGAAAGCCTTGTACAGCAGATACATACTTACGGTGTTGGCAATATTACTGATGGCAACTGCAAATGCACAGCATACCAAAGCAGTAAACAACAAGGTAAAGCCAACTGTCTCAATGAAAAAAATAACCGAGCAGCAGGCAAAACGAATTAACGAAGCGCAACTGGCCCGTGAGGGGAAAACCGGTACCCGCCGGGCCTATAAACGCAGCGAAATAGAAAAGCTGCTTCATACTGAACAGGAGGGGTGGGCCTCCACTGCTGAAAATGAACAGTCAGAACATGCAGTTGCACCAGCTCCCGGAATGGAAAAGAAACAAAATCCTGTAAAGAAAGACCCTGTGGTTATTGCCAAAAATACACCCCGAGAGCCAAAGTTTATTGAGGGCATTGTGCTGGAAAGAAAATAAATGTACTGGTATCATATATCCGGAACAGGTAGTGCTGATGAAAACACAATAAATCTATAGCAAAAAAATACAAGTGATGCAACCCTTAAAGCCTGCGTACACTACTTTTTATGATGATTATATACACAACAGCCACACTTTTCAGCATGGCTGTTTTACTTAAAAATATACTATTCACTCTGCATATTACTGCAGTGTAAGTTTGCGTATTTTTAATTTTCTTAAGTACTTGTTACGTTGTGATAACAACGGGTTAGTGCAATGCTACCCCCTTACGCACCATGGCTCGGCACAATAAGTAGCCAGGCAATAATTGGCACCCGATGGCCCGGGATAGAAATTGTCCTCTACATCGAGGCATCCGCAAATCCAGCCTGACTTAGCAGATTGACCTCCTGTAATTTTTTTCATGTCTTCTCTTGAAAGTTTTTTCTGCAGCAAAGGAGTTGCTGCGTTTACAAGCGCTTTTTTCATTTCATTTTTCATTTAAAAATTAACAAATATTTGCTGTTGATCACAGATGTTTTGTGTTAGACTGCAGGCAATCAGCATTTTTTTACAAAGTAAATGTAACAGATATTGCTGGAGAAAATAATAATGTGAATAAAAAAATATTTCACTTGCAATCATGTTTAATAAGAAACATTATTTAACAATAAAGTAATCCACATTGTTTTTAATTATGCGTTACTGTTACTAAATTACTCATTCATTAAAAACACAAAAAATGAAAAAGATTCTATCACTGTTCGCCATTTTCTTCCTTCTTTCCAGCGTAACTCAGGCACAAACAGTTACCGCCGGTACTTTTGTAAAAAAAATCGGAGATTTTGAAGTGTACACCAATGGGGAGGTTTTTTACCGCACCATGACCAAGGCGCATTATGATGCTATTGTAGCCGGCACAAAACTTTCCGCAAGTTCGGAAACATTCACCTCACCCACCCAGGCTTATTCCGAAAAGTATTCGGGCTACCTGGTGAAAATTCTGGTAAACACCGGTACTATCGACAAATTGAAAGCCATTGGTGTAGGCGATGGTTCTGCTGATGTGAAAGCAAAATTCGGCACTTTGCCTTTAGTGGCTTCTGGCTGGGGCACCACCAAGGCTTATTTCAAGTCGGAGTTGGGGCAGGTAAATATTGGTTTGGGTACCGGCACAGCACTCACTACCTTTAATGCCAATTTCAAACAATATCAACTCATTAAAATAATACCATAATTATGGAACAGGTAAAAGATACGTTCCGCTCCATCATGCAGCAGCGGTGGGATGGAAAAGTAACGCAGGACGAGGTAAGAAAAACCTACAGTGGAAAATTTACCACACAGGAATTTATAACTGCCCTGGAAGAAACGCTGGGTGAAAAAAATGCTGCTGCAGCAGAGGATGTTTTTGCAGCAGGGTTTGATCTTAATCTATTCAGCAGTGATACGGTTCCGGTACTTTGCAGGTACATTACCGAAACATGGCACAAGCAGCATGAAAATATTGCTACGCTGCTGCAGGGTTTCAAGTCGCCGGACTCGGTAACCGCATTGGCTGATGGCATGCACATAAAATGCGATTACTGGTATGATGATGGAGATGCCTTCATCCGTAAATGTGCCCATGCACTTGCAGCCATTGATGCGCCGGAAGCGCATGAGAAACTGAAGGCGCTGGCAAATGACTCCAATGAAATAATAAAGAAGTATGCGCAGCACCAGTTAGAAAAACAAGATTAATATTTGCTGAGGATAAATAAGGCTGCCTGATTTATTGGGCAGCCTTATTTTATCCTAAAATAATTTTGCTTGTATGAGATTAATGAATTGTATGGTCAGTTATGCCTGTTTTCTCTTTAATGATGGCTGAAGAGGGAACAAATACAGTCTCAACAGGAACGGTCAGTTTTTCCGGTCCGTATTGATCCAGTACTCCTTTCTGTTCTTTTACAAAATCGGTGATGTCTTCAATCCTGGTGATGTATTCTCTTCCAAACTTTTCAAGTATGCTGCCCTTCAACCCCAGTTGCAGTGCTTTTCTTTCCAGTTTTTTTCCAAATGGGTCATGGTCTGGATC
Source organism: Chitinophagales bacterium (assembly GCA_031376295.1). GTDB lineage: Bacteria > Bacteroidota > Bacteroidia > Chitinophagales > Chitinophagaceae > Ferruginibacter. Next base: position 6,130 of record JANMDL010000899.1, on the reverse strand, counting down.
CCACTGCAGCCGTACGTCCCTGGTTTCCAGTTCAGTTTTCCACAACTCCCTGCTGCTGTGCTGCCCGGGATCGTATGCTGACCAGGCAGCTTCGCCAAGTATGGTTTCAAAATCATTTTTTTTCAACCAGATGGCCAATACGGCTTCCTGGTTTTCTTTTGAAGCCCAGCCGCAGCGGTACATCATCCACAAAAAATTTGGCTTTATCCACGACATTCTGTTATAACTGTATTCAGTACCACCAAGATACTGATTGGCTGCAGCAAAGTCTGCGATACTTTTATTGTATGCCTGGTACACTACAATGCAATCTCCCGGCTGGTATGCTGTAATATGCCTGCCCGTTTGTGGCAATGCTGCTGTGCCTGGCAGGTAGGCTGCTGTCTTAATCGTCATAATATCATGGGAAAAGCACATTTGCTTTTCCCATGATAAAATTAGTTTATTTTAAATGATGACACAAGATGAAACTGCTCAGTCATCATCGTCATCATCCTTTTCTTTTTTGTTCTTCCCTTTTTTATATTTTTTGCTGCGGCTTCTGCCATCATTGTCATCAGTCATTTCGTATTTTGAATCAAGGTAATATTTGCCATCGCAGTATCTCCAGTAGCGGTAGCCATACTCGTTGTCGTAATACATTTCACCGCTTCGGTTGGTGCTTGCCCTTTCGTCGGATATAAAAATAACTGTTGGCGGTCTGTATCCCCCGTTCCGGTTCATTTTTTTACGCTGACCGGGAGCAAACACTTTAGCTGATTTTTGGCCATACACTTTTTTTGCCTGACCGGGTGGCATGCCTTCAGTGCCGGGATAATAAACACCTTCATCCCGTCTTTCTTCCCTGGGATAGGGGTTGCGCTCGGGATAATTCTTCCTGGCACAGCTTGTAAGTACAGCTATAAAAAGTACTGCTGTTAACCACTTGTGTAATTTTACCTGTTGCATATTGATTGGTTTTTATCTTTAGTAGTCAATTATGTTACCAGAATCATCAAAAACAGTATATATGAAATCTTTTTTAATTTTTTTAACATTTGCCCTTTCAGCTTTTGCCGTTAAATCTCAAACAGCAGAAGACAGTGTTAAGGCAGCCGTAAACCTCATGTTTGAAGCAATGAACAGCAGCGATACCGCAATGCTTCGTACTACTTTTGGCGACAGTGCCCTGATGCAGACCTTTAGTTACAATAAAGCCGGAAAGCCGGTTGTAGTAACAGAAACGGTTAGTTCATTTGCAAAGCAGGTTAGCCAGTTTCCCAAGGGTGAAATAAATGAGCAGATTGAGTTTGAAACCATAAAGATTGATGGTAATATGGCATTGGTATGGGCGCCGTTTAAATTGTATCTTAAAGGCAAGTTCTATTCCTGTGGTGTAAATTCTATTCAGTTAGCAAAACTGAATGGTATTTGGAAGGTACAGTATGTATTAGATACAAGGAGAAGAAAAGGATGTGAGTGATGGCTGCGAAGTATTCAGATTAAGAAGCTGTTTGAGTGAATTGTTTAGAATTGATTATGGATGTTTTTTTGAGCGAAACAAGGCGAATTTTGCAGCCATAGTCCAAACGCCTGAGGCGAAAAATTCAACGCAGTTGCAGCCAAACAAAACGCCATAAGCAATATCAAATTATTACTTCAAACAGCTTCTAAGTTGTTTACAACAAAAAAGGGCCGCCTTAAAAGGCAGCCCGAACACTAATCAAAAAACCAACTGTATACTATTTATGAAAAACTATTTTATTACTGCACAGTGATGGCAGTAGTTGCAGGTTTAACTTCTGCTTTTTTGGGCAGGTGAATAAGCAATACGCCATTTTCGTATTTGGCTGTAATAACTGCTGCTTCAACCTTATCGTCAAGGGTAAAACTGCGCTTAAATCCCTTGCCTGTAAATTCTGAACGGATAATCTTTTCCGTTGCGTCGGCGTTTCTTACTTTTTGCTCAGCACTGATGGTGAGCAATTTGTCTTCTAATTTGATGGTGAAATCAGTTTTCTCAAAGCCGGGAGCAGCCACTTCTAAATGATAGCCCTCAGCTTTATCATAAATATTTACTGGAGGGTAGCTGAATACTTCCTGCCTTACAGCTTTTCCTAAATTGGCAGGGAACTCATTGAACAGCTCGTTCATTAAGCCATCAAAATTTTTTGCAATCGGGTTGTTTACTTTTACGAATGTCATAACTATTTGTTTTTATTTTTAAGTTTTTTCGTTTGATAAGCAATGTTCAAATAGTGTTCCATCTGCTTTTTAATGCCATAGTTACAATAAATCTGAAATTTAAGCGCCAAAATGACACTATTTTAATTTTAGTAATGACAAATTGTCTTTATTTGAGTTTCGAGTTAGGTAATTTTTTGAGGCTGGCTGGCTGCTTTGTGTTTTGTAAGGGTATGCTGATGTAATTTTACAATCCAAAAAATAAATCAATATTTATGTATCCAGCAGAGATTGTAATACCAATGAAGGAAGAGTTAACAGAAAACGGTTTTGCCGAAATGTTGACAGCAGATGATGTGGAAAAAACAATAACCGATAAGGGCACCACACTGGTGGTAATAAATTCAGTATGCGGCTGCAGTGCAGGTACCGCACGCCCGGGTGTGCTGATGGCTGTTTCCAATGCGGCAAAAAAGCCCGATCATATTGCAACAAGCTTTGCCGGTTTTGATGTGGATGCAGTGAAGAAAATAAGGGAGCACCTGTTGCCTTATCCTCCATCATCGCCCTCTATAGCCCTGTTTAAAGACGGGCAGCTGGTTCATTTTATTGAAAGGCACATGATTGAGGGCCGCAGTGCACAAATGATTGCTGATAATCTTTTGGGTGCATTTAACGAGCATTGCAATTGATAACTGTCAATACCGTATTATTTACAATGGGTTAGTAAGTAATGTCCCGCTGGTAAAAACGGCGGGATTTTTTTGTTCTTTTGTTAAGCTCATTTATATAAATTGCTAAAGTTTAAAGCAGGCGGTGGTTAAAAGATATAATTAAATATCTTGCACCCTTAATTATCAATTACTACTGCATGTATCCCAATTTGTATTACTTGTTTAAAGACTGGTTTGGCGTGAAGCTGAAAGGGCTTGAGTTTTTAAATATGTTCGGCCTGATGGTGGCGCTGTCGTTTATTGCGGCGGCCATTGTGTTGCGTAAAGAGCTGCTGCGGCGTGAAAAACAGGGACTTTTACTGCCCAGGGAAGAAACAATAGTGGTTGGCAAGCCGGCCTCCATTACAGAATTGCTGCTGAATGCGCTGGCAGGTTTTGTTTTTGGATTTAAAATAGGCGGATTATTTTTTGATAAGGAAGAAGGCGTATCTGCGCAAGATTATATCTTTTCGGCACAGGGGCATTTTTTAAGCGGTTTGCTTTTGGCAGGCGTACTTGTTGCACTTAAATTGTATGAAAAAAACAAGCAGAAGCTTAAGGCACCTGAGCAACGCACCGTGCGTATCTGGCCACACGACAGGGTAGGAGATTTTGCCATTATTGCACTGGTGCTGGGTATACTGGGTGCCAAAGTATTTGACAACCTGGAAAACTGGGATGATTTTATTAAAGACCCCATTGGCAGGTTGCTGGCTCCCGCCGGTCTTACTTTTTATGGAGGATTGATTGTAGCAGCAATAGGTGTGTGCTGGTATGCCGTAAAAAAAGGGGTTAAACTGCTGCACTTGCTCGATTCAGCAGGCCCTGCTTTGATGATTGCTTATGCTGTAGGCCGTATTGGTTGCCAGGTAGCAGGTGATGGCGACTGGGGTATACACAATAGTGCTTATGTTACCGATAGTTCGGCTAAAGTAGTATTGGCCAACCCGGGTGATTACGAAAAAAACTTAGATAAGCATGTAAACTACTTCCTCAGCGGAAAAGTAAATGCGCCTGGCAAAGACAGCCTGGTTTCTGTAGCGGGGCGGCAGGCAGACAGTCTTAATCACCTTAGTCACCGGTATTTTAAGGCTCCTTCTTTTTTACCAGTCTGGATGGTTGCGTACAACTATCCCAAAAATGTAAATGGGGATGGAGTATTTATTCCCGGAGATGCAGATGAGCACAATAAGGCCCTGCCACAGCCGGTTTTTCCTACGCCATTTTACGAAACAATTATGGCCACTATACTCTTTCTTATATTGCTGGCATTGCGAAAGCGGATAAAAACAGCCGGTGTATTATTTGGTATTTACCTTATTATGAACGGGGCCGAGCGGTTTTTGATCGAAAAGATTAGGGTAAACAGTACCTATACTATTTTTGGCTTTCATCCTACCCAGGCTGAATTGATTTCATCGGGATTGGTGATTGCGGGGATAATCATGATATTTTATCAGCTCAGGCGGGTAAAAAAGACGGCATAGGTGTTAGGTTAATTTTATAAAAGGGGCTACGGCCCCTTTTTTTGTGATTTTACTTCTTATAATATTTCATCTTTTACCTATTTCAGCTTCAAGTTCAGCTGAGTTTTACCAATCATCCATTTATTTTACCATTCAGTGTTAAACTATGTACTATGCAAAGTAAGGTACCTACTTTTGTTATGTAGTTATCAAAACATATAACTGCTAAAAGTAAAGCCAAAATTTAAAAAGTATTAGTCATGAAAAAATTATTCAGCCTTATGGCAGGGGTATGTATTGCCCTTACAAGCCTGGCACAAAGCAGTGCTAAAGTAACCGGTAACATTAAAGATGGTGGCAACCAGAAGATTATTGATGCTGCCACCATCTCTCTGTTAAAAGAAAAAGATTCCTCCCTGGTAAAGGCTGCTTACTCCGAAAAAGACGGCAGTTTCCTGTTTGAAAATGTAAAAGAAGGTAAATACCTGGTACTGGCTACCTCAGTTGGGCATACAAAGGTTTATAGTAAGCCAATTGAGGTTACTGGTGATGCCGCTGTTACTGTGGGTATGCTGCAGTTACTGCCCGATGATAAGAGCATGAAAGGGGTAACTGTTGTATCAAAGAGGCCATTAATTGAGCACAGACTGGATAAAACGATTGTAAATGTGGATGCTGGTATCAGCAATGCAGGCAGCTCTGCCCTTGATGTACTGGAAAAAGCACCGGGCGTTTCTGTGGATAAGGATGGTAATATCAGCCTGAAAGGAAAGCAGGGGGTTAAGGTTTTTATTGATGGTAAAATCAGTTTTTTATCGGGGCCTGAACTGGCAAATATGTTGCGGAACATGCAGGCATCTCAAATGGACCAGTTGGAAATTATGACCAACCCATCAGCTAAGTATGATGCAAGCGGTAATTCAGGTGTCATCAATATCAAACTCAAAAAAACAAAAACTGCGGGTTTTAACGGTAGTATCAATGCGGGTTTTGGATTGGGGCAGGGCGGTTTTCCAAAAACAAACGGGGGTATTAATTTCAATTACAGGAAAGACAAAATAAACCTGTTTGGTTCTTTAAATCATAATTACAGGGAGAGTTATCAAACCATTAACATTAACCGGAAATTCAGAGATAAAAATACCAAAGAATTGCTGGGTATCTTTGACCAGGAAGCAATCATCAACAGAACCTCACAATCCAGGAGTGCAAGGGTTGGTATTGATTACAGCATCAGCAAAAAAACAACTGTTGGCGCATTGGTATCCGGTTTTGCAGATCCTGAAAACTTTAAGAACACCAATAATACTTTTCTTAAAGATAAAGATGGTGTGACGGAATCAAGAACTTATGCCACTAACGACATGAAAAATTTCTGGAAAAATATCAGTGGCAATATCAATTTCCGCCATGTATTCGACAGTACGGGCAGAGAATTGACTGCTGATGTTGACTACAGTCATTACAGTTCTTCCAGCAAACAGGCTTTGGGTAATTATTATTTTGATGCTGCCAATGTAAAAACGGAGCCAGGCGATACCTTGCTGGGAAATATTCCTTCTTCAATAACCATTTACAGTGCCAAGGCTGATTATTCGCAAAACCTGAAGGGGAATGCAAAATTTGAAGCTGGAATAAAGTTCAGCAGTGTAAAAACAGATAACAATGCCCGGTACGACAGCCTTATCAATAACATCCCGGTTGCGGATATGGGCAGAACCAACCATTTTGTATATGATGAGCAAATACAGGCAGCTTACGTAAATGTAAGCAAATCACTCAGCAAAA
>JANMDL010000854.1:0-1706 GCA_031376295.1 Chitinophagales bacterium | reverse complement strand
AAGCGGTGTTTTTTTATCAGCACTAAAGGTCTTGCTTGCCTCATCGCCTGCGTTTTTATGCTCTGTTGCCCCAAATTTTTGAACCATGGGGCTGCCAGTTTGCTGTATGGTATGCGTCAGCTCATGCGCAAGCAAATGTTTACCGCTTTCAGCTGATGGATTATATTTGCCATTGTTGAAATAAATATCACTTCCAACGGTAAATGCCTGAGCATTCAGTTCTTTACTCATCTGTACAGCATAATCACCTGTATGAATTTTCACATCAGAGAAATCAGTGCCAAAGCGGCTTTCCATAAAAGATTGCGTGGGTCCGTCCATATTGTTGCCGCTGCCCTTTGTTGCATTGATTTGATTTGTTACGCTATTGCTTGCTGCTCCGCTATCTCCTCCTTTTTTTTGAATAAAAGGTGTGAATGATTTCATCTGTACTTTTTCTTCTTCTTCGCAAAGAGTGCACTTACGCTGCACAAAAGGTTGCTCCGGCATGCGCATCACTTTATTGGCCATGGCTTGGGCTTCGTTTTCAAGTGTGCCATCTACAGCACCAATGGAGAGTTTGCGCTGAATGGAGAGCCGCTGCAGCGACTTCTGGTGCATATAGTGGCCTTCAGCTTGATGCAATGGCTCAATGGCAGCAGCAACCGGCAATGATGATGCAGCCGGTGAATAGCCCTGTGAGTTTGCTTGTGTCAATTTTGTATCCAAATAGCCAGTTAGTTTTATTTCATTAAACCGTTACACAATTTATTATGCTGTTATTTTTTCAAAAAAAAGGGCATACACAGTTGGTTTCCATTTGCGGTAATGGGCATTTAACAGCAATGCACCTGTATCAACTTCCTGCTTCAGTTCATTTATCAGCCTGCTTAACCCGGACGTTGATACAAAGTTATTAATCAGATCCAATGCGGCTTTTTCTCTTTCAGCAGCAAGGTGCTGCCAACTGTTGCGCTGAGCCCCTTCTATACTCTGGTCGAGCTGTATCATTACTTTTTCGCAACTGTAAACCGGAGCTATTTTGGATATTTTTATGCTGAGGTACGCTGGTCCCCACCAATATTCATCCTGCCATTTTCTTTCTATGAGGTTTACCTGTATTTCAGAAAAAGCCTTGCCATTATTGCTGTTCAATAAGGTTTCTAATTCGTGTTGCTCCAGGTAGTGGCACAGTTCATTGGCAAAGTCCGGCGTTACCCCGCATACAGCTTCAAAAGCTGCGGGGTTTGATGCCGTTTTTATGGCCTGGCTGATATACGATTGTATGACAGTTTCTGCTAACATACTGTTAAATTAGTTAAAAATAAAGTCCCAGTGAAATTTAGGTACGGGATCAGTTACGCCCTTGCGTTGCTCGGCAGTCAAAGGTTTATCGGGCGTTACCGTTACATCTTTGGATGGAGTAATGCCATAATTATAATCAACAGGGGGCATATCTTTCACCGCCGTAACTGTTCTGCCCGATTTTTTTGCAGCTTCCATCAATGCTTTTTCCAGCGATGGGCCATCAATATGCCCGCGGGGGTGGCTGGTTTGCGTTTTAATATCAAACTCAAGCTCATCCGTCCACTGCAGTTTCACCCTGCCGCCAGTATCCATGCTTTGCACTAATTGTTCGGCAAGGTGCTGGTATTGCTTTTCATTGTAATGTGCATTTACATTATTCAAAAATATCTGTCTTACAGATTTATCCCCCACCATTTCAT
>JANMDL010000187.1:0-1635 GCA_031376295.1 Chitinophagales bacterium | reverse complement strand
AGGTCGCCGCCATTGTGGTTGCCATACACAACAGGTTTGGTAAAACTCATAATATTGGTACGGGTAGCAAAATCGGCAGCATTGGGGTTGGCCAGTTGTGTCTGAAAGCGGTCAACATTTACCCCGCCTGCACCATTGGTATAATACACAAAAAAGTAGCGGTTGTTTTCAAAATCGGGGTGAAAGGCAATACTCAATAAACCTCTTTCGCCACCGGTAGTAAAATTGCCGCTCATGGTTAAAAAAGTACCTATAAATGCAAAAGTAGTGCCGTTGTAAATCCTTACCGTGCCACCACGCTGTACCACAAAAATGCGGTTTGTGCCGTCACCTGCATTTGCTATGTCTACAGGCGAACTAAGGCCGCTGTTTACTACAGGGTTATAAGCCAGCAATGGTTGCCCTTTTGCAATGCTGCAAAAAGCCATCAGTATAAACCCGTATAAAAATTGGCGCACAGGCCTGTGTAAAAGACTTTGCATAGACTATTGTTTACATGTGTTAATCAAAATCTATGCCCAATGCGGTTTTGGGCAACAAAAAAGGCGGCTGTGAAGCTACCCTTTTTGTAAATATGCATTTTGTTAAACAGTTTTTGCGTGATCCTGGCCGTATTGTTAATGTGTAATGGTAAGTATAACTCCGGGTAACAAGGTAAGGCTGCCCCCCGGTTTAATGATGATGCTGCGGCAGATACCATTCACACTCATCACTACTGTACTGCCTGCATTGATGGTTACATCTGTATTACCATCAGGTACCTGTCCGCAACTCCAGTTGGCTGCATTTTCCCAGGCATTACTTATGCTGCCCGTCCATACATTGGCAAAGCGCAGGGCATATACCTGGCTGTTGCTGCTGCCATTTACCACGCAGCGGTACTGGTAGCCATACCATGCCGAAGGCGCATTGCTGATGGATAGTGCTGCGGTGGCAGTATTGCTGTAACTACCACCATCGGTAAGGTTGGCAAAGCCACTACCAGTATTGATTTGCCACTGATAGCTGCTGCCGGTAATATCGCTGGTGATGCTGATGGCACCACCCGGACACAGTGTTATTACAACAGGCGGTTGTGGAACAGTAGTAGTAAATTCATCTGAACCGATATCAGTTTTGCCAGTGGTAGTATTGGTTGACCTCACACCAGTTGCGCCGTAATCGCTGCTGATAGTGGCAATGGGTTTGCCCTTTTCATTCAGCTTCCAGCAAAGGGCGGTATTGGTATTGATATCAAGATTGCCATTGACCGCATCGGTAAACAGTGAGTCGGGAGGAAGTTGAGCAATGGTTTCGGCAGCGCTGTTGTTATCGCCCTGCGAAAGGCTGCGCCACTGGGCCATACCTGCAGTTCCTGTGGTCAGCCACTGGTTTACCGAAGCTGTATCAGCCGTTATATACAGGTTGTTATTGGCATTACCTGCAGGCCATGCTGCGGCGCTGTAGGCAAGCATACCCAGTGCAAAATGTCCGCCAGTACCACCGGTGCGCTGGTTCAGCAGCAGGTTATTGGTAAAGCTGGTAATGGGCAATACACTGCCGTCAATCAAAACGGCATAGCTGGCCTTGTTGCCGGTAGTAGTACCCGATATAACACAGGAATTGTAATTGATGCTGCTGGTACCAGAACTGGTC
>JANMDL010000828.1:0-1545 GCA_031376295.1 Chitinophagales bacterium | reverse complement strand
TACAGCACAATATTTGATGTGGAGCAATTCAGCGAAATATTGTTTTTAAAAGAAAATGCAACCATTGGCACCACCTGGCAATCGGCTGAATTTACAGGGCTGGAAAATGGCCTGCCTATGAAATTGAAATATGTTTTTAATATTGAGCAAAATAATACCACAGTGACTGTAAATGGTGTTACTTACAATAATGTTATAAAGGTGGCCTGGAAAATACAGGTTGACCGTGGAGCTGGTTATATAGATGATACCATTATGGAAAGCTGGTATTCCAAAGGTATTGGCCAGGTTAAATTCCGAAGATTTGAAGCAAGCACACCCGCCAATGAGATTGTTGACAATTTACGGTATTACCTTGTTTTATAAACTTACTTTACATGAGCCACTTCTTAAAAAAGGTGGCTCATTTTTTTGTTTAGAAATACAGGCATCATTTATAGTGAAATAACCGTCATTACTCAGGCAGGATGTTTGCTGTGTAACCCAGGGCAGTAATAATAAGTTTAGTTTTTTGCCGTTATTACATGAGGGAAACAGTCCGCAGGTTAGTTTTCGGTAATTTATTCATAATTTGCCGGGGAAAACGGAAAATCACGGCTGTAAACAAACCGGGGTCAGTTAATAAAACAATCATTACATGAAAAAATTCTTTTTGTTCTTTTTTTCAGCAGCAGTTTTTGTTTCCTGTGCTAAAGAAGTGAGTCTCGAAAATGGGGGTACTGCTTCGGGCCTCAATATCATCGGCAACGATTGCCGCATCAGCAAGATAACTTACAGTGACAATGCTTCCGGCGTTTCGCTTGGCTCTATTTCGGCCAATATCAATACAGCTGATAAAGCAACTGATATAACAGATTTTGACAGCCTTAATAACACCCTAAATTCTTTTATAACCCTGCAATACAGAAATGACACTATTGACATCAATCCCAATGAATACTTCATATTAAACCCTTCAACAAAGCGGGTAATACATTTTCATGGCCTGATAGATCCTACTGATCCATTGTCGCTGCAAATTGAAACTGATTATGTGTACAATGCATCCGGACAGTTAATACAAAAAAATTACAGCCTCACTTTAACGCCCGGCGTTACTTACGCAATGGTGGACTATACCTATACCGGGGCTAATTTAACCCGCATGGTATTTACCGAACTGCTTAGTGGTGTTGTATCTGATGCAGATATGCAGTACTCAAGCAGCCTGGCACCCAAAAACTTTATCTATATTTTTCCTGATGAGAACAATTACCAGGAGTTTACGCAGTTTTTAAATTTTGGTGCAAGGCCAGCCAACGCCATCACCAATATGAAGGTTAGAAATTATGACCCCACAACCGGCATTGCACTTGATTCAGCCGTATCCAGTTTTTCTAATTATGAGTTATCAGTTGACAAATATGTGTTAAACTGCTTAATGACGGGTGACGACCAGGCTTCTATTCCGGCTGAAGTGGGCAGGTTGCGTTTTAGTTATAAGTGCAAATAAACATATTGTATAAAACCAAGTAAATGCTGCCCGGTGAATCTGAGCAGTATTTT
>JANMDL010000795.1:0-17240 GCA_031376295.1 Chitinophagales bacterium | reverse complement strand
CTTTGGGTACCACATACCAGTAATAAGTAGTATCATATTGAAGACCGGTAACATTAACAGTTACAGCAGGTGCCGCTATATTTCCAATATTTACAGTTGGGGGATTAACCGTACCAAAATAAATATCATAACTGGTTGCGCCAGGAGAGGCATTCCAGGTAATGGCTGCACCTCCGCCGGTTAATACCACACCCGAAGCGCCGTTTGCAGGGCTCACGTTGGTTACGCAGGCTGGCGGTGGCGGTGGCGTATAGGCGCATATTGAAAAGACTCCGTTAACTGCAGTACTGAAAGTAAATACCCTCACAAAATAAGTAGTACCAGGTACCACCGTTAATGTGGTAAACATTGGCATAGCACCAGGCCCTTCATCATCGCTGCAGGCAAATGCAGTAAATGTGCCTGCGCAGGTATTGTCAGATGAAGTATATATCTGTGCCACCATATCTGCATTTCCACTGATAGATGCAAAGTCAATGTTCATTATTGTTTGGCCTGCAGCAGGGGTAAACTTAAACCACACATCGTCATCAAAACCTGAACTTCCGGCGCCACAGGTAGGTGCAACAGCAGTGCCGGAAGCAGTAGCACCGGCCGTTGTGGCATTGATAGGGCTGCAGGTACCAGCCCCGATTGTTAATGTGGTGGCACCGCTGCAGTCATCATTTGTAATGAGTGTTGTAAACGGACTTGTTGCCCAACTGCTGAAAGTTGCACCTGCACAGGAAGTACGCACATGCAGGTAATATGGTGTGCCAGACGTTAAGCCACTGGATGAAGCAGTTAGCCCTGCAGTAGCAGTACCGTTTGCAGGGGGCGTGGCCGATGTGGTAACTGCCCACTCATAACCTATTGGTGTACCAATGGCAGCAGTCCAGGAATGATTGGCTGTTGTGGTTGTAATAGCGGAATTGGTGAGTGCAGTTGGAGCCACGCAACCCGGGGTAAGACCTACTGTAATGTCATCTATAGCTAAAAAATCCTGGTTGGCAATAGAATTGCAATGGAAGCCGATAAAGAACGTACCTGAAGAAGCAGGTGTGAAATCTACTGTTTCTGTAATGATGGTACTGCTGGCTGCATTGGTATTAGTATACAGGGTGCCAAGTGTCATAGAGGCAGCATTGGCAGTTGTGCCGTACTTTATTTCAAACCGTTCCGGGAAGCTTGGGTTACTCTTCCATTTGAAGGTGAGCCTGTACGAAATGCCGGCTGTTAGATTCACCCCCTGCAGATAAAACCAGTCATCCGCTGCCACAGATGTATTGTAAGCATATATAAAGGAGTTGGGGGCACTTATAATTACAGAAGCGGGGCTGGAAAAATTGCCCCAGGTATTACTGCCATTAACATTTTCTACAGAGATGCATGTGGGCTTTGCGGGTGCTGTTACACCGTCAAAATTTTCGCTGTAAGGAATATTTGCAGCAAGGCAGAGAGTATTAAAAGATACGGTAGCCCAACCAGTTAATGTACCGCTGCAATTGGTTCTTACGTGTGCATAGTAAACTGTGCCGGGTGTAAGACTGGTTACATTTACACTGGTAGCCGTCGTAGCCGTACCAGAAGCAGGTGGTGTTGCACTGGTAGTAACTGCCCATTCATAACCGGTGGCGCCGCCAGTTGCAGACCAGCTTACGGTAGCACTGGTAGTAGTGATGCTGCCAACAGCAGGAGAAGGAGCTATGCAGGAAGGCGGCGTAAAACGGTAAATCTGTCCCGTTGCGGGCTTTGTGGCTATTGTAGTGGTACTAACTGTAGAACTTGCCGTAGGTGCAGCAGTAGCATTATTAAGATTAAGGAAATTGCCGGTGCTGAGTGCTGTTGCTGATAACCCGATGGATGCAGAAGGTGTTGCCACGGCGCCTGCTAACTGATTATAGTGAAACTCGATAACATTGGTTGTTTCAAAAAACTTTACTTGAAATTCGATACTGGCAGCAGTACCGGTATAGCGCCACAAAACATTGGACCATTGAACGGTAAATACCCTGTTGGGGGCAACACCGCTGGTAAGGTAAGTTACGTTGGCGGCACTTTGTACATCCATATCATCCCATAGGGGAGCAATAATGGGGCGGGCAGTACCACCTCCGGTGGATAAGTTATTGGCGGCATTAGCTGACGAAAACGTCCCAAACCCAATATGGCCATTTGAGCTTACCGAACAGGTGGTGTAGGCACTCCCTAAATAATTGAACGTGAACCCAATGGGTACCCCAGTGGCCACCCCTTCGTCGTTGGCGCCATAGCCACTACCATCATCTACCAGGCCAACGGGTGCTCCGGTAATGGGCGTATAGCTACCGCTTATAGCTGTAAAAGCGTAGCTGCTCACCTGTGCTTGCGTATAAAAAACGAATGTTGTGAAGGTGAGTAAAGTGAATAAAAATTTTCTCATAACTTTTTTATTAAAATTTCATGCGTAATTGATGTTAAATATATGTTATTTAATTTAATTAATAATTTGCCCAGTCTTAAATATTTTTTTTCCCTTGAAAGCAGGGTAGTCCTTCGGGTAACGTACTGCTTTAAAAACGGAACTCATACCCAGCGGCATCTGGTATTTCCATACCAAATCTCCTGCTGTGGTAAATTCGTAAAAAACACCACCCGCTCCTGTACAAGTGAGGGTATTGCTGTTGGGTAACCGTTGGGCGCCGGATACGTTTTTGCTTGCAAAGTCTGCCGGTTTCAGGTTCCAGGCATAATCCAGGGGCAAACCAGTTTTGTTTTCCAGTTGTAGAAAATCGCCATTGTTAAAAGGGATATTAATTTCTGAAATGGAAGAAAATTCAACTGAATTAGAATCAATCTGTAAATTATTGTACACCATCAGGTTGCCACCATGGTCGGGCAGGTTTATAAGGTAAGTAGGGTTATGCTGTCCAAATAGCTTTCTGTTTTCATACAACCCCGATTTGTAAGCAAAAGGGTTACCCCACCTGTATAGTAAATCACCGCCTTTGTTCCTTTTTCCTCCCTTGCCCGAAGCAGCTTGTAAAGTACTGGTCGAATGATCTATAAACCATAATTCATCAAAATTTCTGGCAGATAATACCAAAATATCCAGGTTGTTTATATATTCAATCCCATTGATATGCGAAAAGCTGTTAGGGTTTCCCTGCTTCGTATAATTATAGTTTATATCTACACCCTGCGGGTTCGCTGCAATTTTTTTAAAATTAGGCCTTGCCCCGTCAATGTCCTGTATAAGGTGATTCAATAATCTCCATTCCCACACAATTTCTCCGGTTTTACTTCCGGTTTGTTTTACTTCAATTATTTTGTCAAACCACATTTCCTGCACCTCTCTTCCTGTTCCTTCAAAAATTTTTCCCATACTGCGCAATTCAGGAGCCCCCATTTTTTCCCATACGGCAAACAGAAAGTTTCCATTTGGAAGTTGCTTTACATCATGATGCTGCAGTTCAGTTTCTGAACTGATATCGTATTCCCAATTAATGGTATTATCCCAGTTGTAAATGTGAATGCGCCCGCCGGTACTGCCTGCAGTAGGGAAAGCCGGGTTGTCAACTTTTTCAGCCCTGAGTATCCTTCCATCCGGAAGAATAGCAGTTTCAGCACCCGGCAACCCCATGGCTTCCCATTTTTTTACCACAAAACCACCTTTGTCAACAAGGTAAAAATTTTTGCTTGTAAAAGGTGCAACCAGGGTATAGCCATCATACATTTTTTCAGGCATATAAACAGTTACATCAGGCCCCTGGAGATCCAGCGTATGCAATTTTTTTTGTGCGTTGCAACTTAGTACAGTTAAAGAAAGAATTAAGTAATAAAGTTTCATTTGCTGCATTTTGTTTACGCTTACTGAAAATGTCTGAGCTGTTTTTGATTTGGTATAATAAGCTCTCCTGTGTAACACATAAGGTAAAATAATTTCATTTTTTATCAGCAACCATAACGCTTATCAGCGAATTTAAAGAAAAACCAGCCAAACAATTCTAATAAAAATCATTCTGCGTATGTGAAATGACGGAGGCAGAGGCTATAATCCTGCGGGTTTTCTTTAATTGGCAAAAGCTTTGAAAACCGGCTGAGCAGTATTCAAATTAATTTGTTACTGGGCCTGTTATTTCGTAGTTGCCCTTTTTTCTGCAAATGGCAGCTCCGCATAGTGGTACACATGTAATTTATTGTCCGGTTTGTAGTATAAATTCTACAAAGCAGTTATTAACTATACCGTAACTTGCCTTTGATGGCAAACAGGCACACCAATAAATTAATACATGAAACAAGCCCGTATTTACTGCAGCATGCACACAATCCGGTAAACTGGTACCCCTGGGGGGAAGAAGCCTTACAATTGGCAAAAGCAGAAGATAAAGTAATACTGGTAAGCATTGGCTATGCTGCCTGCCACTGGTGCCATGTAATGGAAAGAGAGAGTTTTGAGGATGCCGCCACTGCTGAAATAATGAATAAGTATTTCATCAATATAAAAATTGACAGGGAAGAACGGCCTGATATAGATCATATTTACATGGATGCGGTGCAGGCAATTGCGGGTAATGGAGGCTGGCCGCTGAATGTATTTTTAACCCCGCATACCAAACCTTTTTATGGAGGCACTTATTTTCCGCCGGTAAGGGCTTACAACCGCTCTTCGTGGAAGGAAGTACTGCATGGTGTGGCGCAGGCATGGAGGGAACGCAGAACTGAGATTGAGGCACAGGCCGATAACCTTACGGAGCATATTGCTGCTGCGGGTAATTTTGGAAAAGCCATTGCAGGAAGCGATACGGCAGCACTAACACCAGCAGATTGTCATACTATTTTTGACAACCTGATGCAATCTGCTGATACATCCTGGGGCGGTTTTGGCACTGCCCCCAAATTTCCACAAACCTTCAGCATCAACTGGCTGCTGCAATACCATCATTTTACCGGTAACGATAAGGCACTAAGCCAGGCATTGCTTTCAATAGATAAAATGCTGCAGGGTGGCATATACGACCAGGCTGGTGGCGGGTTTGCCCGCTACAGTACCGATAATGAATGGCTGGCGCCGCACTTTGAAAAAATGCTGTACGATAATGCGTTGCTGCTGATAACAATTTGCGATGCATTTGCGGTTACCCGTAACAGCTATTACCAAAAAGCAGTAGAGAAAACCATCGACTTTATGCGTTGGGAAATGACCGCCCCGGGCGGTGGTTTTTATGCTGCGCTTGATGCCGACAGCGAAGGAGTGGAGGGCAAATTTTATGTTTGGAGCAGGGCAGAGGTAAATGAGGTACTTGGAGCCGATGCGGCTGTTTTTTGCGAATTTTTTGATGTAACTGATACTGGCAACTGGGAAGGGGTAAACATTCTGCGTACGCTTATAAAGGCAGATGAATTTTGCCGAAGCAGGCAACTGGATACAGCAACTTTTGAAGCGGAAATGGAGCATTGCCTTGATAAATTAATGGAGCTAAGGGCTAAGCGGATACGACCGCAAACAGACGATAAGATATTACTGGGCTGGAATGCACTGGCTATATCGGCATTGTGCAGAGCCGCTGGCGTATTTGGTAACAGGCAATATGCTGTAATGGCCGAAGAAAACTTTGCTTTTTTATGGAAAAACTTCCGGGTGAATGAAACGGGGGTTGCTATGCACCACACATATAAAGAAGGGTTTGCTAAATACCCGGCTTTTCTTGATGATTACGCATACCTGGTACAGGCATGCCTGCACTTGCAGGAACTCACATCCAACCAGGATTACCTTGTAAAAGCCCGGGATTTGACTGATTTTGTGATTGAAAACTTCAGTGATGCAGATGGCGGTTATTTTATGTTTACCGGTGCTTCACAAACAGATGTGCTGGTGCGTAAAAAAGAAGTTCACGACGGGGCCACACCTTCAGGAAACAGTATAATGGTGCAGAACCTGGCATATCTGGGTATAGTTTTTGATAAACCAGAGTGGAGGCAGCGGGCGGTTTCCAACACAAACGGGTTACTGCCGGCGGTAATTAAGCATCCCAATTCATTTGCTGTATGGGCATCTTTTGTGCTGGGGCAGGTGGTTGGCATTAATGAAGTGGTGGTTGCCGGAGGGGAATATGCCATTCAAAGGGATACCCTTTTGCAGCATTACCTGCCAGCCATGATATTGCAGTGTGCAGGAGCCGAAACCCCCGAAATGCCATTGCTGCAGGGTAAATTTGGCCAGCCAGGTACATTGATTTACCTGTGCCGTAACTATAGCTGCCAGTCACCAGTATCAGGTACTGCTGCGATGGTACATATGGCCAAAGCAGCGCAAAATTTAATAATGGGTACACAATAATAGTGTTTAAAAGCCGTTTTCCTGTTTACACGCCGTGATTATAGTGGAAAAAATAATCGGCAGAAACTACTTGAAAATGACGATAATTCAAAATATGCCTTATATTTGTTCAATATCTCCAAAGTTAAAAACAATGAAGAACTTGTCGTTCTCCCTGATAGCTGTATCAGCTATCGTAGCATTATCAAGCTGTGGCAAAGCCGGCAGCAAGGGTAGTTCCTTACCCAAGGATGGTCAGTTACATGGCGTTGCTCCTGCTTCCCGCTGGAGTCTTCCAAAGCCTCCGGGCATGGTGTATATACCACCAGGAACCTTCCACATGGGCCCCAGTGACGAAGACGTAAATTACGCATATACAGCCCGTAATAAGCAGGTTTCTATCAATGGTTTCTGGATGGATGCCACTGAAATTACTAACAACGAATACAGGCAGTTTACCAACTGGGTACGTGACTCTATTGCAGCAAAACTGATGGGTTTTGTAAAGCAGGGGCCTGATGGTAATGAACTGATTGATCAAAAAAAGCCAATAAAATGGGGTGAAAAGGCAACAATGGAAAAGCTTGATGCCATGATTGTTACCCCCGATAACCGCATCTTTGGTAAAAAAGAACTGGATGCCAACAAAATTGTTTACCACTCAGAAATTTTTGATTATAAGGAAGCAGCCAAATTAGAAAATGCTTCTGTACCTCGTGGTAAGTTCATCATTAAAAAAGACATTAAAGTATATCCGGATTCACTGTGCTGGATAAGAGATTTTGCTTATTCTTACAATGAGCCAATGGCCAAGCGCTATTTTAATCATCCGGCTTTTGGCAACTACCCTGTTGTGGGTGTAAGCTGGAAGCAGGCTACCGCTTTCTGCGAATGGAGAACGCATTACCTCAATTCATACTTAGAATCAAAGAAGAGAACACCAGAGTCGGATTTCCGTTTGCCAACTGAGGCACAATGGGAATATGCCGCACGTGGTGGCCGCTCACAAGCGCCTTATCCATGGGGTGGATACTATTTAAGAAATAAAAAAGGCTGTCTGCTGGCAAACTTTAAACCAGGACGTGGCAATTATCCCGAAGATGGTGGTTTTTACACCGTAAGGGCTGATGCATACTGGCCAAATGATTTTGGTCTGTACAACATGGCTGGTAATGTTGCAGAATGGACATCTTCACTATACTACGAAGGCGGATACAATTTTCAGCACGACATGAACCCCGATATCCGCTGGAATGCAAAGGATACAGATCCTCCACGGATGAAGCGCAAAGTATTGCGTGGCGGAAGCTGGAAAGATGTAGGATATTTTTTGCAGACAGGTACACGTAACTACGAGTACCAGGACACGGCAAAAGCTTATATCGGATTCCGTTGCGTAATTGACTTACCTGCGCAGAAGAAAAAAGGTGGCAAAAAATAATAAAAGCCGCTTTTCCACTAACTAACTATTTATCTGAATGGCTGTTGAAACGATTTCAGCAGAAACAGTAAACTATTGTGTAAACTAAACTTTAAATAACCCCAAAAGTAAATCTTTTAAATTTTTAAAATTATGTCAGTAAAAATTCCGTCAAAAATTAGCAAATGGATGGACGTAGCAGTTTCTATAGCAGCAGCAGTGGTAATCTGGGGCGCATTGAGAAAAATTCTGCACACTTCTGATGCTGATTGGTGGCTTAAAATAGGACTGGGTACAGAGGCAGGTGTATTTCTTGCCTATGGTGTCCTGTATTTAATGTTTCCCCCGGTTAAGGAAGAATATGAAGGTGCTGTAAAAGCAGTGCCAATGGGCAACCCTGCATTGAACAGTATGGATAAAATGCTGCAGGAAGCCGATATTACACCAGCAAATCTTAAAAAATTAGGCGAAGGATTCCAGAAACTGGGTACTACAGTTACGGGGATGAGTGAAGTAGGTGATGTAGTGAAGTCAACAGGTGATTTCAGTGCCAAAACAAAAGAAGCAACTGCTGCCATCGGAAGTATGACAACAGCATTTACTGCAAGTGCCAGTACCATGTCTTCTTTCAACAACGCATCTGAAAGTGCCAAAGGCTTTCATGAGCAGGTACAGGTATTAACTAAAAACTTATCTTCTCTCAATACTATTTATGAGTTGGAACTGAAAGAAAGCAACAACCACTTGAAGAGCCTGAATAACTTCTACGGTCAGTTGAATGAGGCAAGCAAAGCCATGATGGGCAGTGTGGAAGATGCCAACAAGGCAAAAGACCAGATAAGCTCATTGGCCAGCAACCTGGGCAAGCTGAACGCAGTATATGGTAACATGCTTAATGCAATGCAGGGCAGATAAATTACCGCTGCATAAATGCAGCGGATATAAAACGAATATACCCCCAAACAATATTCAACTAACAATATTAAATAGAAAATAAGTTATGGCTTTACCTAAAGAGCCCAGGCAAAAGATGATTAACCTGATGTATTTGGTGCTTACAGCCCTGCTGGCACTCAATGTATCAAGTGAAATTCTTAACGCCTTTAAAGTGGTAGATAAAAGTTTGACCAATTCAAATACCAATATTGATAAGGCAAACGGAACATTATATAAATCCCTGCAGGAAAAATTGAACGATGCTCAATCTGCAGAGAAAGCGAAGATTTGGGAACCCAAGGCACAGCAGGCAAAAAAACTATCAGATGATTTGGCAAAGTACATTGACGACCTGAAACTTGAATTGAAGAAAGAGGCAGGCCTGGAAATGGAAAATGGTGTTGAAAAATTCAAGGAAGATAATCTTGAAGCAGCTACACGCCTTTTTGGTAGTGGTGAAGAAGGAAAAAAGAGAGGGCCTGAACTGGAAGCCAAGTTAAAAGCATATCATGATGCTATGTTGGCAATTGACCCTGCTATTACAGCAAAATTTGCAACAACTTTGCCAGTAGAGATAACACCACCCATTGGACAGGATGGCAAACCTAAAGATTTTACAACAGGTTATTTTCACATGACGCCAACGGTAGCAGCATTGACTATCCTGAGTAAATTTCAGAATAATGTTAAGAACGCAGAGAACCAGATTACTACTTTTTGCCATGACCAGATTGGACAAGTAGTAGTTAAAATGGATAAGGCAGCTATTTTGGTTGGACAGAGTTCAAATTATGTAATGCCAGGTCAGGAAATAACCATTACTGCCGGCGTGGGAGCATATAGTTCAGCTGGAGGAACATCAATAAATATCAATGGATCAGGTGTGCCAGTTACGGAAGGTGTGGGAACGTATAAGTTTCAGGCAAATGGTGGTGGGTCGCACAAAGTAAATGTTAGTGTTTCTTACAAAGATCAGGATGGAAATACGAAGACAGATACAAAAGAAGTAGAGTATACTGTAGGTACACCAGGTGGTGCAGCGGTGATGCTGGATAAAATGAACGTGTTTTACATTGGTGTTCCTAATCCTGTAACCATTGGTTCGCCTTCTGGATGGGATAAGACATCGGTGTCTATGAGTGGTGGTTCCATCAGTGGTACAGGCTCTAACAGGGTGGTTTCAGTGTCAAGCCCGGGTACAGCAACAATAAATGTGAGTGCCGATGGAAAAGCGTCTTCATTCACATTCCGCATCAAGCGTATACCAGATCCGATTATTAAAGTAGGAACAGGTAGCCCCAGGATGCAGTCTGCTGCTTTTAAAGCACAGCAATATATAAGGGCAGACCTTGAAAACTTTGATTTTGATGCCCGTTTCTCAGTGTTGGGCGGAACAGTTTATTTCAGCGGCGCTGGTTTTTCACGTCCTGAGCAAGGAAGTTTCAGCGGCAACAGTTTGGGTGGACTAAGTGCCCTCATCAGCCGTTGCCAGCCCGGCTCTGCTGTTACCATCGAAAATGTGAAAGTGCAAGGACCGGATGGAACAATCAGAACAATACAAAATGGTGGAGGTTATTCTTTATTTTAATATTAAATTTCAATGCACATGAAGAAGCATTTTTTCAGATACCTGCTGCTTGTACTTTGTTTGGGAGTATTTTCCGGGGTAAGTTATGCACAAAAGGGAAAGCGGACAGCTACCAAACGTGCTACCACCCGCAAAACAACTAAAACCAAAACAAAGGCCAAAGTGCAAACAGCCAAGGCTGATACGGTGGCGATAGCTGCTGTAACTGCAGCACCGGCGATAGACAGTTTGCCGATTCCTTTTGTAAAAAAGTCTTTACGGCCCGATGAAGCAGTAGATACAAAGGAAATAAAGGATCGTACTCCATTGGTGTATGAACACCTGCGGGCAGATGATGCTGTATTCAGGCATAAAATATGGCGGGAAATTGATACGAGGGAAAAAATTAATCAGCCATTCCGCTATTCAGCCAATGAGAATAATGGTAACCAGCGGTTTATCTATATCCTCTTTAAAGCAATACAGGATGATGCGGTTACCGTGTTTGATGCCATTGATGACAGGTTTACCACACCGCTCACAAAAGCACAGGTAGCCGAAAAAATATCTGGCGGAAAGCAAACTATACAGGTAATTGATTCGGTAGGAGGTATTACTTACAAGGACGTAGTGCCAGAAATTAACCCTGATTCATTTTATCGTTTCCGTATTAAGGAAGAAGTGATTTTTGACAAGGAAAGCTCACGTTTGTTCTGGCGTATTCTTGGTATTGCACCGGTAAAGGATTTGATTACCGCTTCTGGTATAAACCTTGGGCCAAGGGAAATATTCTGGATTTACTATCCCGATATGAGACCAATTTTTTCTAAATACGAAGTGTACAATGGTAAGAATTTTGGTGCCAGGATGAGCTGGGAAGAACTGTTTGAAAGCAGGATGTTTTATGGTCGTATCATAAAGAGTACCATCAACAATCCAAACGATATTGATCTTGACTTATACCCTGGATTCAGGGATAATAAAATTCTTCAGCTCCTGGAAGGTGAAAATATTAAAGAAACCATCTTTAATTATGAGCAGGATTTGTGGAGCTACTAATTAAAGTTTCTTAAGATATTAAAAAACCCGCCGGATTTTCCGGCGGGTTTTTAGTTTGCAGGAATGGGTAAGTGGTGATGCGGAAAATAGCTTTTTCCCTGGTTCATTTTTCCTTTATTATTCCGGCATTACGGAAAAAATTACCAGGTAGCACTGTATAACTGAAATTTTGTGACAATTAGCTGACAAAAAAGGTGATTTTTTTCAAAAAATACCACAAAGTGGGTATTGTGTGGTAATGTAAAGTGATATACTTTTGTCTTGGTTTTTCATAGGATATTGGATTTTAAAAACGGGACTGGATTTTTATCCTGGTCCCTTTTTCATTTTAACCCAATTTCACGCCTGTATTTTATCGAAATATTGCCGTAAAATGGTTGCTTTGGAAGCGCCAACCAGTTCCGCAAGTTCTGCTGTAGTTTTCCCCCTGATGTTTTTAACCGACTTAAAAGTTTTAAGCAACATATCGGCAGTGGTTTTGCCAATACCTTTTACCTGTTCCAGTTCATTTTTAAAAGTGCCTTTGCTGCGCTGGTTGCGGTGAAAAGTAATGCCAAAACGGTGTACCTCATCCCTGATGCGCCGCACTAATTTCAGGCTTTCGCTGTCCCAGGCCAATTTCAGTGATTGTGTATCACCGGCATAAAATATTTCTTCCTCATTTTTTGCCAGACCTACCAGGGTGGTTTTACCTGTAAGACCCAATTCGGTAATACTTTCCATAGCAGCGCTTAGCTGGCCCTTACCACCGTCAATAATGATGAGCTGGGGTAATGGCATGTCTTCTTCTTTCAGCCGCTTGTATCGCCTGTACACCACTTCCTTCATGGTGGCAAAATCGTTGATGCCTTCCACCGTTTTTACGTTAAAGCGCCGGTAATCGTTTTTTGATGGTGACCCGTTTTTAAAGCACACCATGGCCGATACTGGGTAGCTCCCCTGGAAATTTGAATTATCAAAACATTCAATATGCACTGGTAATGCCTGTAATTGCAGGTCTTTTTGCAACTGCTCCAGCACACTTGCCTTTTCCGCATCGCCCTTATCTTCAAGATGCAGCATTTTTTTCCGCTTCATTTCCTCCCTGAAATAAGTCACATTTTTTTCCGATAACTCCAGCAGTTTTTTTCTGTCGCCGCTTTTGGGAATGGTGATGATGATGCCGGCTTCGGGATAGTTGATAGGAACAGGTACAATAATTTCTTTGGCCTGGCTGTTAAAGGTTTGGCGCAGGCGGGTTACGGCAAAGGATAGTATCTCCTCCGCTGTTTCTTCTAATTTTTTCTGCAGCAGTACCGTTTTTGTTTGTACAATGCTGCCGTTGCTCACGGCCAAATAATTCACATAAGCCATATCGCCCTCTTCCATCACAGTAAACACATCTATGGTACCCGTTTTGGTATTTACCACCGTGGATTTTGCCTGGTATTGCTGCAGGTAGTCAATTTTTTTCTTAGCCATTTCTGCCTTTTCAAATTCCATGGCAGCAGCCTTAGCCTGCATCTCTTTTTTGTAGTATTGTAATACCGGCGTAAGGTTGCCTTTCAGCAGTTCTTTAAGCCGCTGCAGCCCTTCATTGTATTCCTCAGCAGTTTCATGCCCTTCGCAGGCCCCCTTGCAGTTACCGAGGTGATACTCTAAACATACTTTAAATTTCCCTTTGCTGATATTGGCCGCAGAAAGGTTGAGTTTGCAATTACGCAATTGTATGGTCTGCCGGGTAAAGTCAATCAGCTCCCTTACCCTTGCTACCGATGTAAAGGGGCCAAGGTAGAGCGAACCATCGTTCAGCTTGCGGCGGGTAAGAAATACCCTTGGAAAGGGTTCATTTTTGATAACAATATAGGGATAGGTCTTATCGTCTTTAAGGTTGATGTTGAAACGGGGCTGGTATTCTTTTATCAGCGAATTTTCAAGCAGAAAGGCATCCTGTTCGCTATCAACAATGGTAAACTCAATTTTTTTAATCCGCTTTACCAGTTCATGTGTTTTATACGTGGTAAAGGTTTTCGAAAAGTAGGAACTTACTCTTTTGCGCAGGCTTTTGGCCTTGCCCACATACAGCAACTCACTATCACTGCCGTAATATTTATAAATACCTGGCTGCAGCGGTATGCCCTGGGCTAAGTCCGAAAATTCTGATTGTGTCATTTATTACTGAAATCCCACAGGATGGTTTCCTCTTTTTCTACACCAGCACTTCCATCCGGTTTTGTAAAAATGGTGGTTGTTTTGCACCATTTACCTGCCTGCCAGGTAAGCTGGAGCGTTTTATCCTGGTTGTTTTCTTTCCTGCGTTTTACCAGGTATACTTTTTTTACCGTACCGGTTTCAGGGTCAATGTAAACATCCCAGTGTGTCAATTGCATCGAGTCAGGCAGTTTGCCGGCAGGGTCGTAGGTAAAAGTAAAAGTATTAAGTGTCTGATCCTGGAACTTTGTTTCGTGAAAGAAGTGAATAAGATTGGCGCTGTCAATAACAGGGGTGGTAAATTCACGCATAACTGTGCTCAATTCTTCCTGCTTCAGCCATACTGAATCGCTGTGGTTATTCATAGTGGTTATCATTAGCGGGGTTACCCCTTTGGTGGAAATGCCCTTTATATCACCCAGTAAAAAATCAGTAACACGAAAAAACCTTTGCGGAGGTTCAGCCTGAACATCATTTTTTGCGGATATTTCTTTGCTTTTGTTGTTGGCGCAGGCGAATAATAAAATGCTGCCAAGTGCAATAGCTGCCAGTTTCATCATCATGGCTCAAAAATAACTGTTAAACCCGTTATAAAAAACACAAAATAATCAACACCTGCTGCTGGTAAAACTGCGGCAGGGATATACGGGAAGATAAATGGCATTAGAAATTTTTCTGCAACCCCAGTGATAAACCAATACTGTAAGCTCTTTCGCCAACAGTATAAGCACTGTTGTTGGTGGTAAGTAACTGGTACCGCAGCTTTGGTCCGGCCATAAAAGTATAGTTGCCCTTCTTGTAACTTACAAACGTTTCGGCGCCAAAGGCCAGGTTAAAATTGCGCATCAGCGATTTGTCATTTTCTTTTGCATTAACGTAAGCCAGCCTGTCAGCAGAAAGCAGGAATGATTTACCCCCTAGTACAAACGATGGCTGCAGATTAATACCTGCATACCAGTTTATAACGTTATTTCCCCTGATTTTGTAATCAACACCAACCGGCAGTGCCAATTGGTAACTGTAACTGGTCAGTCTGTTATCACGTCCGCCGGGGATGTTGGAAATACTGGTAAAGCGTGACGCTATGTCTAAGTTACCGGTATTGATATTATTAAGTAAAATAGTTGTGCTGAAAGGGTGAGCTATTTCGTTTGCAAATAATTGGTAACTGGTATAGTTTAGCTGTACGCCAGCTTTTATCCGCCATTTTTTTGCAGCAGCAAATACAACAGCAGCACCAATTTCCATGCCCGGGCCTGGTTTATGCGTTACGCTGTTTTCAATACTTTTATCCCGCAGCAGCAGCATGGCAGGGCCATTGGGCACTACTGACCCGTTTTCTCCGCTTTTGGTATTATTAAACAGCATGCGGTAGCTGACAGATGGTGTAGCATAAACCTGCCAACTCAATTTATTTTTCCACTTTCCCCTGTTTACTTTATTGTAAAACGCATGGTCGTCCATCCAGGCCTTATCTTCTGTTGAAGTAGTGGCATTTTTTAGTGAAGAGCCATTCTTAAACTTTGCGGGGGTAGCCGGGTTTGTTATCTGCGTTGCAGCATCGGCAATATTATTTTTTACAATGCCGGATTCCAGCAGGTTGTCATCAGCTCCAATACTTTTTTCTGACGCTGTTTTTGGTTTACTTATATTTTCAACAACAATTTTTTCCCCTGCATTTAATCTAACGGCTGGTTGATCCGTGTTATTATTCACCGGTATTTCACTATTGCGTGTAATTTCTGCTGATGCCGCAGCAGTTGTTTTTGCTGGCTGACCAATTTCTGTTTTGGCAATAACTTCTGTTTGATTGTTATTACTATTCGTATTATTGATAATGCTGTTACTTTCCTCTGTGTTGATTATTTTGGCAGTACCTGTATTGTTGTTAATTGCAATAGCATTAATTGTTATGTTGTTACGGTTCAACCTTTTATTGCGGTTGGGCAGTACTGGTGCTGTGGCAGCAGGCCTGGTAACAACCGGAGTTTGATCAGAGGTAATTACCCGCTGCGAAAATATTGGCGCTGGCGTATTTACTGTACTACCGGTATTAACTGAATTCTTTGATGTTGTTTGCAAATCTGATTGAGCAAAGGTTGATGTATTGTCGGTTTCGTTTTTATCAGCTGTAAGTGACAGGCCTGATTTGTTGCCGGCATTAAAATAGCCAAGCAGCAGAATACTTACCACCAGTACCAGGCTGATGGCTATGGAAGGCCATTTGCGTGCCGGGTGCAAATCATTGTATACGCTGTGCCACACTTTTTTTGTGGGTTGCATGGTAAACCTTTCCGTTTGCTCCCTCAACAGCCGTTCAAAATTATCATCAGTGTAAAAGTTCTTGTCCATTTTCTCTACATTTCTTTGGTTCTGGTAACACGGTTACACAGGGTCGGTTTATCTTGGCGACACTGCGGCAGCAAAAGCAATTGCCCGCTGTGGCTTTTGAATAATTTTCTTTCTTACTAATATTTCTTCCAGCATTGCCTTGGCCCTTGTGTACTGGCTCCGGCTGGTGCTTTCCTCCACTTCCAGCATATTAGATATTTCCCTGTGCGAAAATCCTTCAATTGCATAGAGGTTAAGCACTGTACGGTAACCCATCGGCAGTAACCGGATACATTCAACTACCTGCTTTGCCTGCATAATGGATGGTATCATTTCTTCCCGTATATGCACACCCGTAGCATGTATGATGTCCACACTATCAGTGAATTTTTTATTTTTTTTCAGCACATTGATACAGGTATGTACAATAATGCGCCGTATCCATCCTTCCAGGGCACCTTCGCTCCTGTACTGAAACAATTGGGTAAATACTTTAATGAAACCTTCCTGCAGCATATCTTCCGCATCCTCCCTGTTTTTAGCAAAACGGTAGCATACGCCAAGCATGCGTGGACTGTATCGGGCATACAGTGCTTCCTGCGCAGCGGCATTATGTTTCAGACATCCGGCCAACATCAGCTCTTCCGTCATATATATGCATTGATTTACCTCATAAAAGTAGACAATTTAATGGTAGTTGATGCTGCTTTGGGTACAAAAAAGCCGGAAATTTAACATTTCCGGCCGCTTTTGCAGGTAGTAAAACCTTGATTATTACCAATTTACCCTGAATGAGCCGTAAATATTCCTGCCAGGAGCCGAAAAGCCGGAGGCGAAATTGCGGTAATTGCGGTCGAAAATATTGTCCACACCTGCCTGCAGGGTCATTGCTTTGTTAATATTATAGCTGCCACGCCAGTTAACAGTTACCCAGGATGGCATTCCATCGGCTGTTGCATACTGCTGATTATCCTCTCCATCCGCATTATATTGATCCAGTCTTTTCCAGCCATTGTAAACAGCCAAAAGCTCTGTGCGGATTTTTGTATACTGATACACAAGCGATGTTTTGCCAATAACCGGCGGGATGTGGTCAAGTGGTTTAGAAGATACATTCCGTTTTACCAGCAGGTAACTTCCATTTGGCTGCTTTTCGTAAATGCTTGATTTGGTTGAAGCATCCGTATTAAATTGTCCGTAAGTATAGCTGATATCAGAAGTGAGGGAAAGCCGCTTCGTAATTTCAAAACTTAAAGATGCACTAAAGCCATAGAGCAATCCTTTATTGCTGTTCTGGTTGGCAAGCACCTGGCTATTTGCGCCATTGTACAAAATTGAATCCTGGCCATTGAGGCGGTATGGAGCTTTAACCAGGGCATTGCGCAGCAGGGTATAAAATGCGGTTAGCTCTATGCCAAGCTTATCCGCAAATTTCTGCGTATAGGAAATGTCTGTAT